>CAJPFL010000153.1 GCA_905339315.1 Rhodocyclaceae bacterium | reverse complement strand
GGCAGCCCAGACAGGGCATATTGGGGCGATGGGCACGCTCGGCATGTTGTTGGCTACCGGGAAGGGAGGTGTTACCCGGGACATGGAGCGCGCGGTTTATTTGATGCAGCAAGCTGCCAAACATGGTGATGAACAGTCCTCACGCATGCTTTCCATGATAGACAAAGGGGAGGGCATGTTCGCAACTGGCAAGAGAAATCGCTTACGGTAGGCGACGGCCATTCTCGTCACAACCGAGATTACCGTCGAGACCAATAGCGGACTGACGGACGGCTACTTCAGAAACTCTGACAGTCCGCAATGGCCGATTATCACCTTCAGCCTGCAGGGCATGGTTGGCTCTAGTTCGGCGGATAATTCGCCCATGTGCGGCCGTTTTGCCCTCGATGCCCCTTCCACCCGCGTAGCCGAGAAGTTCAGCCTGGCGGACTGCCCTCTGCTCGCACCCCGCTACAACATCGCCCCGACGAGCGACATCCTGGTTGTCCGGCACCGGCCGGAAGTTGGGCGGATCGGGCAGTTGGTGCGCTGGGGGCTGGTGCCCGCCTGGGCGAAAGACCCGAGCATCGGGGCTAAGCTCATCAACGCCCGCGCCGAGACGGTCGAAACCAAGCCCTCTTTTCGCAGCAGCTTCGCCCGGCACCGCTGCCTGATCCCGGCCAGCGGCTTCTATGAGTGGAAGGTGGTGAGCGAGAACGGCAAGGTACGCCGCCAGCCGTACTATGTGCGTCCAGCAGAGGGCGATGGGCTGTTCGCGTTTGCCGGGCTGTTGGCAAGGTGGCGGTCGGGCACCGGGGAAGACCTCGTCACGGCCTGCATCATCACCACCGAGGCCAACGCCCTGATGGCGCCGATCCACGACCGCATGCCGGCGATCCTGGCGCCAGGAGCATGGGACGCCTGGCTGGGGGCTGAAAACGCCTCCACCGCGGCGCTGAGGGCCTTGCTGGGGCCGGCGCCGCCCGAGGGGATGACGGCCTACGCGGTAGGGACGGCGGTCAATAGGGCAGGGGCGGAGGGCGAGGGGCTGATCAAGGAAGTATCAGAGGGGATGCGCTGACAATACTGACAAAACCAGGTTCTGTCAGTTTTGTCAGCCCTTACCCTACTTCCGTTTTCAATCAAACTGTCACGGCCGGGTTGATCTCGTAGCGTACGGTGGGGCGACCGCCGGCACGCTCCTGAGGCAACCTGCGCAGCCAGCCGGCCTGCTCCAGTTCGCGGCAGGCGGCGCCTACGATTTCCGGCTCCGTCAGATTCGCCCAGCCCTTGCGATAAGCATCCCGCTCCGTGAAGCCGTTCTCAAGCTCTCCAGATTTAAGTTTCGCCGCCAGAGCCTGCACGGCATCCTGGTGGACATCGAGCGCCATGTTGTAGATTCGGCGTGAGTGGCTTTCGAGATACCTCGCCCACGCCAAAGCCCTCCGCAACGCCTCCACCGTGATCGATGAGCCAATCTGTACGCCGCCACTAATGAGGGCGACAAGATGGAAGATCAGCGACAGCGCAGGCACGAGCTTGCGATATTTACCTAGATGCTCGGCGATGATGGGATGCTCTTCGGCCGCCACCTTTCGTCCCAAATCAAGGAACCACGCGTTGAAGACTTCCTGTCCTTCAGGGCTGAAGCGGAAGAAAGGTGTTGAGCGGTGTTCATCGCGCTGGGCGCCCAAGGCGTCGAAATTTCCTTCGGCAATCTTCCTGCACAGGGCAATGAGCTTGTCGAGCGCCTTTCTGTCAGGCGCGCGGTCCACGATGCGCCAAGCCGGTTCGTCGTCAGGGTAGACCACCAACTGAAAGCGCTGGAGCAGGCCGTCGTTGCCCAAGCCATATTGCGATTCGTACAAGTAACTCTGCAGCTTCGCCGGCTGAATGCCGCCGAACAGGGACAATGTCAGATGTTCGACAATCGTCGTGCCGCGTCCGACGCGGTCGACGGCATAACGGGAGTTGCCCGCCCAGGCTTCAAGATAGAACGCCCGGTCACCCTCATGTCCCTGCTTCTCACAGTTCGCCAGAAGCCCGACCAGCTCGTCCCGCATGACCAGGAGGCCGCGCGTATTTTCCTTCATGAGCAACGCCAGCTTTTCGACAGTGGCATCATTGCTCGAATAGCGAAGCAATGTCGGCTCGGCAGGCTCGTTCATGAGCAGATCAGTCAGCCTGTTCTGCTGGTCGCAGCTACGCTTGTTCGCTTTGGTGCTCTTGAGCAGCTGGATCTCCATCTCGCGCTCGACCAACGCCCTGGCATGAGCCTGCTGCGCGGCTTCGAAAGCCAGCTGCGCCTCGCCTTCCAGCCAGCGCAACGGCTCCAGTCCAGCCCTCATCGCTGGACTTTTGAGTCGGCCAGGCCGACCAATAATGCCGCCCCACATGTTCGGGAATTCAGACCAGTCGTCGTGCTGCTTTGGGCGCACGCAGCAGCCGTTGCCGATCAAGGCGCCGAGCATGACAACCACAGGGATGGCGACGAAATCAGGTGGGCATTGCATGCGCTCGGTAACGTCGTTCACATATGGAAGCAGCTCTGCGGGGAGAAGGCTGTCGGAAAAGGGCTCGACGGGCAGCAGTTTGAATGAGAGCGGTTCCGGCTCGGGCCAATCGGCACCATCGAACTCGTCGATCTGATCCAGTAGGGAAAGGGGAATTTCCATGATATTCATGACACGAACTCCGCATCGGCCCACTCGTACTGGCGGCCGGTGTCAGGGTGAATCGAGGGTGGCAGAACGACGTTCTTGCCGGTGGAGAGCAGCTCGATCGTCCAGACCGGCTTGCTCTTGGGCGTACCGAGGCGAACGATACGCGGCTCGTCATTCAGCACGGCAACGTCGGCACTACGCAACGTTAGTGCCGCCTTGTGGGGCACCTTTTCCAGAGGAACCCGCAGAAACTGGTGGCGGCCGACACCAGAGCCCGATATCACGGTGGGCCTGAAGTTGCCTCCCATCAGGGATTTCGCGGCGGCATATGCCTCCTCGGCGAAGTCCGGGTGCTTGATGTCAACATCAAGGACGACCAACGCCAGGCCGTCGACGATGGACGGCTCCCCGGCACGGAAACCAAGGTTGAAAGCCGGTTGATGTGTCCGCATGAGTTCCTCGGCAGTTTTAACCGGGAGATCCGGCCAGCCCGCTTCCACGGGCGCCTTCGAACCTAGGCGAAGCCAATGAACGGCGAAACCCAGCTTGCACAGCCTGAGCGCGGTTTCACGGATCGACTTGTCGAACTTCTTCAGGTCAGCAGCTGCCTCCTCATGTTCAGATGTTCTGGCATGGCGGCGCGAATTCATCACCAGTCCTCCAGGAAGCGGCGGGCTTCGCGGTAACTGAGCCCGTCGCGCTGACTGACAAAACTGACAATATTCGAGCCAGAGACACCGCAACAGGAAGACATACAGCGGAAGGCGCCCGTGTCCAGGTTCACCGTGAAAGACGGGTTCGAGTCTGCGTGGAAAGGGCAGTGGCCCCAGGCCCAGCCGTTGCGGTACTCCTTGAGGCCGTCGATTTCAGCAGCATAGAAGTCGTCGGCGGTAGGAAGCTCTTTAGGGAATTCCTCATGAGCAATGAAACGCCGACAGCAGCTATTTTTTGTTGCGAAGGCGGTTTTTTTCCCTGCGAACTGCTCCTTGAACGGTGCGTAGCGGATTCTTGAGTAGAGCTTCATGACATCTTCCTCAGAATTCTATTTCTACAGCACGTATTTGCCGCGCGCGATCGTAGATTGCCGCAACTGAGCAGAAAACTCGGGAAGCTCTTCAACAAGTAGAACGCGGTGGTCTGGCCACCAAAGAAGGTAGCAGCCAGCAGGGGCAATTCCATCTCTCCGCGTGATGTGTATCCGTCCGCCAACCACCTTGAAGGAAAAACATGGCCATTCTGGTCGATAGCAAGCGGTTCAGTGCAGATTTCACTCGGTGATTTTAAGTTAATCGCAGTTCCGTTTTTTTTGATTTCTTTCATGATCAGGCCCTTTGTGTCTTCTGCACTGCTAGAATTTTCGAATCGATGGGTTCTCTAGAGGCGATCCAGTCTGAAATTTCCTGGCGTAGCCAGCCAACTGTGTTTGGTGTGATTTGACGGCGACGGGGAAAGAGGCCGGTGCGCTCAAGGCGCCAGACGGTCGTCCTGCTGAGACCCGTGGCTTGCTTGACGGCGGCGAAGCGGAGTATTTCTGGCGTGATCATGCTGTCTCCTGTAACGGGTTAGACAGCACGCACTCTATAGAACCCGCAGAACGGCTTCCGGAAAAACCTGGTCTGAAAATTCCAGTTTTTTCCGGATCAGGATTTCAATTTCCTGATTCTGTCAGGTGAAATGCAGGCGTCGTTTAGACAGGTCAGCAGTCGAGCGATGGCTTCGAAGTTCATCCTGCCGAACAGATTTTGATAAGCTTTGACCACCTGCCGAATTTGAAAGCGAATGCATGCGTCGTTGCTACCGTCAAGCGCACTGATGCGCTTCGGGAACAGCGCCAGTTCTTCTTTGATGTCTTCGGAGAACGCTTCGAGAATCTCGACGAGACCGGGGAGCTTCCGATCCGTGATGTAGCGTCCTGCGCGAAGGCCTGCACGACGCCTGGGCATGAAGCCACGGGGATTTTCGCTTGTGGCTCTCTCAGCCAAATAGCGAATATTGGTGGTCGGTCCCAGGAGCTTTTTCTTCGCGCTGATCGTCGCCGCAAGCTTGTCGGCAGCTTTTGCGAGTGCTCGCAGTTCCTTTATTTCTGTACTCGGCGTGGCTGAGTACATTGTCCTTGAATGGGAAAGGAAGTAGCAGGCACCTGAAAGGAAGGATTTGATGCGTTCCTTCGCCGCGGCGTCACCCGGGGGGCTATCAAGTGCGTGAAGGTCTGCTGCCACATCAGGGTCGCGCAAGGCGCGAAGGAATGCCTCATTCTCGCAAGCTGGGTAATAGCGCGGATCATCGGAAGGCACTGATTCCTTGCTGACGGTGGTGCAGTCAATAGCCCATTCCCTAAGCCAGTCCGGAAGAAAAGGAGGAAATGTGTTTCGCGCTGGTTTTTGCATCCCCGCCTCTTACTTGCGCTTGGTCAGACTTGCAAGCTTGCGGCCCCATGTTTCGAACGCAGCCTTGCGCTCCTTCATGTATTCCTGCCGCTGATAGACGCCGACGATGCCCTGTTGCACGTGGTTGAGGCAGCGCTCGATCACGTGCGGCTCGATGCCGACGTCACCCATGCGCGAGGCCATGGTGCGGCGCAGGTCGTGCGGGCTCCATTCGCCGCCCGCGAGCAGCAGGGTGCCGCTCCGCGGGGTGCGCTTTTTTAGTGGTTCCTTGCGAATGCGGTCGCGGATGGCTTTGGATACCGTCTTGTCGGACATTCCCGTGTCAGGGTCGCGGCCGCTCAGCAGGAAGGGGCCGTCCTTGTATTCCTTCATCGTCTTCAGCTGCTTCATGGCGAAGGCCGAGAGATGAATGAGGTGAGGGCGGCCGTTCTTGGAATTCTCTGCCGGGATCGTCCAGGTTTTCTCGCGCTCGTTGATGTCGGCCCAGCGCGCCTTGAGCAACTCGCCGATGCGGGCGCCTGTGGCAAGCAGGATCCAGATGGCGGCCCGCATCTTTTCGTGCAGATCGGAGGCAGCCAGCTTGGCGCTGAGTTCGGCGATCTCGTCGAAGGAGAGATTGCGGTCAACCGGGGTTTCCTTGCCGCCGGCCTGCTTCTTCGACAGGGCCAGGGTGGGGTCGGTATCCACGATGCTCCTGCCCAGCCCGTGGCGGAACATCTGGCGCATGAGGGAGAGCAAGACATTCGCGGTGCGCCTGACGCCGCGCTCCAGCACCCTGTCGATGACCTGATTGACGTGAGCCAGCTTGACGTCCCGCGCCCTCATCTTGCCGAGCAGAGGGATCACGTCGCGCCGCATGGCCGCCTCGACCTCGGCGCCGCCATCCTTGCGGTGCGCGGAGAGGTAGACCCGCTTCCAGTCGTCGAGCAGCCCCTCGACCGTTTTTTCCATTCTTTCCAGGGCCTGCGCGGCCGAGCGGTTTGCCTTGGCGGTTTCTTCGTGCTGGGTCGGGTCTATACCTGACTTCACGAGCTTTCGCGCCTCGTTGCGGCGATTCCGTGCCTGGGATAGTGAGGTGTCGGGGTAGGTGCCGCAGTTGTAGCGGCGCTCCTTGCCGTTGAAGGTGTAGCGGTAGTAGAAGTTGATGGCGCCGCCTTTGGCCGCGGGCAGGACGCGAATCCAGAGGCCGCCGCCGTCGCCGATAGTTTGCTCGGCATCCGCGGGCTTGAGGTTGCGCAGGTGCTTGTCGGTGAGTTTGTTCTCTGCCATGGCGGCAAGCCGGTATAATGCTGTCGTTGCCCTTGAATCGAGCCAATAAAATCGAATTTGCGGTACGGTTTGCGGTACGGTTTGGCGGCGGCAAGGGGTGAAAAACGGTGGAACAGGCTGAAACCGAATTTATACCTAACTTGCTGAGCAGTAAAGTATTTTAGACGAAGGGCGAAACGGCCTGAAATCGCGTGAAACCTGCATAGGTAGTTATGGGGTGCAAGGGGTCGCGAGTTCGAATCCCGCCGCCCCGACCATTCCATCCCTGAGGCAGCCTTCGCCGCGCGGCACACTATGCGCATCCTCCTATCCAACGACGACGGCTACTTTGCGCCAGGCATCGAGGTTCTCGCCAGAACGCTTTCCGATCTTGCAGAAATAACGGTCGTCGCCCCCGAGCGCGACCGAAGCGGCGCCAGCAATTCACTGACACTCGATCGGCCCTTGAGATTGCGGCAGGCCGCCAATGGCTTCTATTTCGTCAACGGCACCCCGACGGATTGCGTGCACCTTGCCGTGACCGGCATGCTGGAACATCTGCCGGACATGGTGATTTCCGGCATCAATCTGGGTGCGAACATGGGTGACGACACCATCTATTCCGGCACTGTCGCAGCGGCGACCGAAGGTCACCTCTTGGGCGTTCCTTCGATTGCCGTTTCACTGACCAGCCACAAGGCTGCTCACTTCGAAACCGCGGCGCTGGTGGTGCGGCGCATGGTCGAGCGCTGCCTGCAAGAACCGCTCAACGAGCCGCTGCTGCTGAATGTCAATGTGCCGGATATGCCGCCCGGAATGCTCAAGGGCGTACGGGTAACACGGCTGGGCAAGCGGCACAAGGCCGAAGGCGTGGTCCGGCAGGTCAATCCGCGCGGCGAAACGGTGTATTGGGTCGGCGCGGCCGGCGCCGCCCAGGATGCCGGGGAAGGAACCGATTTCCATGCCGTGGAGAACGGCTTCGCCTCGGTTACCCCCCTGCAGATCGATTTGACCCACGCGACGCAGATCGACCCGGTCAGGGGCTGGCTCGAGGCATGAAGCGCGAGTTGTCCGGCATTGGCATGACGTCGCAGCGCACCCGCGCGCGCATGATCGAACGACTGCGGGCCGACGGCATTCGCGACGAGCGGGTGCTGGCAGCGATGGCCGCCGTCCCGCGCCACATCTTCGTCGAGGAGGCACTGGCCTCGCGCGCCTACGAGGACATGGCCCTGCCGATCGGCTTGAAGCAGACGATTTCACAGCCGTACATCGTGGCGCGCATGATCGAGTTGCTGGCAGCGGGGCGGGAACTGGGAAAGACCCTGGAGATAGGTGCCGGTTGCGGCTATCAGGCGGCCGTGCTCGCGCAACTCGCAAAGGAGGTTTATGCCGTCGAGCGGATCGCGCAATTGCTCGACAAGGCACGCGCCAATTTGCGCCACCTGCGTTTGCCCAATGTCCGGCTGAAACACGCAGACGGCAATCTGGGGCTGGCGGATGCCGCGCCTTTCGATACAATCATCCTTGCCGCTGCCACCGGGTGCGTGCCCCAGCCATTATTTGGCCAGCTGGCAGTAGGTGGGCGCATGATCCTGCCCCTGGGCGGAGTCGAACAGGCGCTCTGTCTGATCGAGCGCGGCACGCGTGGCTATACGGAAACCCGCCTCGAACCGGTGCGCTTCGTGCCCCTTGTTGCTGGAGTCGAATGAGCATAGTGACCTCAGTTCTCCGATACGCGTTTCTGCTTGCCGCATTCGCTGCCACCTTTCTCGGGGGCTGTGCGTCGAGGACGCCTGCCCCGGTGATCGAGCGTGGCGCTCCGCCAGCCAGGGGAACGGCACCCGCTGCGACACCCGCCAGGCAGGGCGAGTATCACACCGTCAGGAAAGGCGATACCCTCTACAGCATCGCGCTCGAGTATGGCCAGTCCTACCGCGATGTCGCTGCCTGGAACAACATCGACAATCCCAGTGTAATCCGCGTCGGCCAGCAGTTGCGTGTTGCTGCCCCGGAGGGGGTGGCCGTGGCGAAGCCGATTGCCGCTCCGGCTGCGGTCGAGACACGCCCGCTTGCCGCAGGCGGCGTGCTGAATACCGATACGCTGAAGCGGGAGCCGAAAGGGGGCAAGCAGCCCTACACGGAACAGGCCATGGCGGCCGCGCAGAAGCCGGAGGAAATACGTCCGCCACAGCCCGCCGTGCCGGCCAAGACCGAGCCCAGACCTGCGGAGTACGCTGCGGATGGTGAGCTGAACTGGACCTGGCCGAGCGGAGGCAGGGTGATCGCTCCCTATGTCGAAGGCAGCAGCAAGGGTGTCGACATTGAAGGCAGGATCGGCGAGCCGGTTCTGGCTGCCGAGGCGGGCAAGGTGACGTATGCCGGAAGCGGGATACGCGGCTACGGCAATCTGCTGATCATCCAGCATGCCAACAGCCTGTCCAGCGTGTACGCCCATAACAGCAGACTGCTGGCCAAGGAAGGCCAGCAGGTGGCCAGAGGCCAGAGAATTGCCGAACTCGGCAATAGCGACGCGGATCAGGCCAAGCTCCACTTCGAGATTCGTCGTCAGGGCAAGCCGCTCGATCCCATCAAGCTGTTGCCGCCGAGGTAATTCATGCGCGATGAAGCCATGCCCGAAGAGGGGGATTTCGCCGAGCCGGCAGCGCCCGAACTTGCACCGGTTGCCGAACCGGAATTCCTCAATGACGTTACCCAGATCTACCTTAACGAGATCGGCGCCAATCCCCTGCTGACACCGGAACAGGAGCTGGCTTTCTCCCGGCGCGCCCGACAGGGCGACGAAACGGCCAGGCAGAAGATGATCGAGCACAACCTGCGCCTGGTTGTGAATATCGCCAAGCACTATCTCAATCGCGGCATGCCACTGCTTGATCTGGTCGAGGAAGGCAACCTCGGCTTGATCCATGCGCTCGACAAGTTCGATCCTGAGCGCGGCTTCCGCTTCTCGACCTATGCCACTTGGTGGATCCGCCAGAACATCGAGCGGGCGATCATGAACCAGTCGCGCACGATCCGCCTGCCGGTGCATGTGGTAAAGGAACTCAACTCGGTGCTGCGTGCCATGCGCCACCTGGAAGCGGCCAGCGCGCGAGAAACCGGCATCGAGGAGATCGCCCAACTGCTCGACAAGCCCGTGGAGGAAGTGCGCCAGGTGCTGGCGTTGAACGAGCATGTGGCTTCGCTTGACGCCCCGCTGGAGATCGATCCGAGCCTGTCCATCGGCGAATCGCTGGCGGATAATGCCGCCGAAACGCCGGAGATGCAGATCCACACCGTCGAGGTCGAACATCTCATCGCAGAGTGGATTGGCATGCTTAGCGACAAGCAGCGGCAGGTCATCGAATACCGCTACGGACTAAACGCCTGCGAGGTGGCAACATTGGAGGAGTTGGCCGAGCGTCTTTCGCTGACGCGCGAGCGGGTGCGGCAGATCCAGATCGAGGCGCTGGCCCAGTTGCGTCGCATCCTCAAACGGCACGGCGTTTCCAAGGACGTTCTGCTCTAACGCAAACGCTCAGCGTTTTGCCAGGCGCGCCTCGCGTTCCGTCCTCAAATCCCGAGACAGCGTATATACCGCCATCGCATAAAAGCTTGAGCGGTTGTAGCGCGTGATGACGTAGAAGTTGCGGTATCCCAGCCAGTATTCAGTCGTCCCGCTCGGGGTGCCGAGGTCGATCAGGGCGCAAGGCAGTTGCGGTGCATCAGCAGCCGGACTGACCCCATAGGCGGTCATTTCCTCGGGCAGGAAGCGGGGCAGGATGCCGGCGTTGATGAGTTCGACAAACCTATCGCCCGTCACGCTGGCGGGCGCGGCGATCGGGCTGCCTGTTTCCCAGCCATGGCTGGCAAGGAAATTGGCTACGCTGCCAATCGCATCGAGAGTGCTCGCCGCCAGATCCACCTGGCCGTCGCCATCGAAATCCACCCCCCAGTTGCGTATGCTGCTTGGCAGGAACTGGGGGATGCCGAGCGCTCCCGCATATGAGCCCGTATAGGCAAGAGGATTTCGGCGCGACTCGCGGGCCAGCAACAGGAGGGCTTCCAGCTCGCTGCGAAATAGTTCGGCCCGCGGCGGATAGTCGAAGGCCAGGGTGGCGAGCGTGGCGAACGCCGGAAACTTTCCGGCATTGCGCCCGTAGATCGTTTCGATGCCGATGATGGCGACGATGATTTCTCCCGGCACGCCATAGCGACTCTGCGCGGCATCGAGCGCCTGGCTGTTTGCCTCCCAGAAGCGCAATCCGCCCTCGATGCGGGATGGCTCGATAAACCGCGCGCGGTAGGCCTGCCAGGAGCGTACCGATGGGTCTGCCGGCGGCATAATGGCCTTGATCGCTTTCGGCTGCGGCTGTGCCTGGCTGAAAAGACGCGCCAGACGGCCGGAATCGAAGCCGTGCTTCTCGCGCATCTCCTCGATGAACTCCCGCACATCCTCGCGTTGGGCGAAACCGCCGGCCTTGACGGCGGTGGGTAGCGTCATGGCAAGGGCTAGGAGGACAGCATGCGTCAGGATTCGGTTCATCTGCGGGAGGGGATATTCAGGTCGGCAACCAATCTTCGCAGTTTCCGGCGGGCTTCGGTACCGCTCAGTCTGCCATAGCGCAGGTCGATATAGAGGGCTGCGATCGCCGCCAGGCCGTGTCCCAGTTCCGGACGGGCAAGCGCTACCCGACGGGCGTAATCCTCCGGCCCTTCCCAGTCCTTGCGCGCCAGGCCGACGCGCGCCAGCTTGCGGCTGAGCCGGTTCCAGGCGCCCAGTGTCGGATCGTGGCGGGCCCGCTTGTGCAGCGCCCAGGCGGTCAGCCCAAGGAGCAGAAGGCCGCAGAGCACAGCCATGATCGCCGTCATGGCTTTCCAGTCGGGCTCGCGCAAGCCGAGGCGTGAAAGCACTTCGCGCTGGCGCTGCGGATCGTAACCCAGCACCCATTGGTTCCAGGTGTTGGTTACGGCTTCCCAGCGGAAACGCATTTGTCTGAGCCAGGAAAGATCGGCCCGAACGATAAATGGCAGGGGTTCGCCAACCGGTACGGCCGAGGCCAGCCCGGCTTCGATGCGGTTCGGCGCGACGGCTGCCGTCGGGTCGATCCGCAACCAGCCCCTGCCTTCCAGCCAGACTTCCGCCCAGGCGTGGGCATCGGATTGGCGCACGATAAGGTAGCCGTCGACCGGGTTGCGTTCGCCTCCCTGGTAGCCGGTGACGACGCGCGCCGGTACGCCTGCCGCACGCATGGCAAAGACGAAAGCCGACGCGAAGTGTTCGCAAAAGCCGCGCCGGGTCTCGAACAGGAACTGGTCGATGCTGTTTTCGCCGAGCAGGGGCGGGGTCAATGTATAGAAGAAGCGCTCCTGGCGGATGTGGTCGAGCATGCGATGGACGACGGCTTCGCCGTCTCCCGACTCGCGCCGCCATTGTCCGGCGAGTGCTCGCGTACGGGGATTGTTGGCGGGCAGCCGGAGGTGGCTGTCGATGCTGGCAGCCGCTTCATCGATGCCCTGCACAAGTTCGGGATAGGACTTCAACTCGTAGCGGATGCGGCTGCGCACCGGCGTTTTCGACAGGACCTGGTATTCGTGCGAGAGGATTGCGCCAGGCGGCAGCGAGCCGGGCATTTCCAGGACGAACAGCCAGGGCTTGTTGTGCGGTTCGAGGGTGACCGAATAGCGGAAGGCCGGGCCGGGCGCCGTATCGGGGAGACTGACTTTTGCCTGTCGCGGGCCGGCGCGCCAGGTGCTCCCGTCGTAGAAGCCCAGCACCGGTCCGCGCCAGTACAGCATGTGCTTTGGCGGAAGTTCCCCCTCGAACTTGGCGCGGAAGGCGATTTCGCCGGACAGGCTCAGGTTGCTGATGGAACCCGGCGACATGGTGTCCGAGAGACCGCTCATGCCGCTGTAGGCATCGATCGGCATTCCCCAGAGGGGGCCTTGCACGCGCGGAAAGAGCAGGAACAGCACGAGCATGAATGGCGCGGCCTGCGCCAGCATGAGTGCGGACAGCCGCAAATTCGCCGTGGCGGATAGGCCGGCGTTCGCCAGGCTGGCCAGCGCAGCGGTGATGGCAACCAGTGCGGCCAGGGTGAAGCCGGCGACATCGAGCCCCTGCGCGTTGAGGAAGTGGGTGAGAAGCAGGAAATAGCACAGGAAGACGACAGCCAGGCCGTCGCGCACCCGGCCCATCTCCAGCAGTTTGAGAACGAGAAATAGGATGAGCAGTGCGATGCCCGGATCCTTGCCGAAAAACTGGCGATAGGTGAGGAAAACACCGGCTGAGCCGGCCACCACGAGAAAACTCAGAATCCAGCGCGGCGGCAGTGCGGCGCGACGCCACCAGATTGTCGCCCGCCAGGCGAGCGCCATGCCGGCGACCGCAGCCAGCCAGGTCGGGGCATGTTCGACATCCGGCGCAAGCGTCAGGACGGCGCAGGCAAGCAGCCATAGCTCCTGGTTGCGGGCCAGCGGGAGACTTTTGCGCCTAGCTGCCATGCAGGGCCAGCGCCTCCAGGCAATCCTGCAACTGTCGTGCGCCCTGGCCCAGCGGAATCGCCTTGCCCGGCAGGCTCAGTCCGAATGCCAGGCCTTGGGCATGGGCATCCAGGAGCCACCGCGTCAGACGCGACAGGCGCGCCTCGACGCCAAGCCCCGTCGGCAATGCGTCCCAGTCGAGCCAGACCTGCATTGTGCTGGCACCGGTGAATTGCTTGGTGAGCAGGGGCTGCTCCCGCGCCACTGCCTTCCAGGCGACGTGGCGCGACGAATCGGCCGGCTGGTGCGTCCGCAGCCCGGAAAAGTCCTCGGTGCCCCGGCCGGCGCGTGCACCATCCGAATCGCCGGTTGCCAATAGCGGAAGGGGCGGCGCGGATGATTCCGGCCGGGGATAGACGAGACAGCGCATATCCGGCTCGACATAGCTCCAGGCGCGAACCAGGCACAGGGGGTAATGCGTTTCCAGCGTGATGCGGCCAGGGCGAAACCAGCCACGTTTCCGGGCGTGGATCGGCAGGCCGATCGAGGTGGTAGCCTCTGCAGCCAAATCGCTGATGATCGCCTCCTGGCCGTCGAAATGCAGACCGATGGCGCTGCGGCCTTGACTGCGCCGGTTATGCAATTGCAGGCCGAAATGCGCAAGATCTCCGGCGAAGACAGGTTCGACACGGCCCGGGGACAACTCGATCTGCACGAGGTTGCGGAAGGTGTGCAGAAGCGCCACCAGACCGAGACCCGCGAGCAGGAAGATCAGGGCATAGCCGAGGCTCAGGTTGTAATTGATGGCGCCGATCAACATGAGACCAAGCACGGCAGCATAGGCCAACCCCGCTCCGGTGGGCAGGACATAGACACGGCGCTGGGTCAGAACGATCGGCGCGGGCTCCGGGCCATGCAGTCGGAACAGCCAGCGCTTGAACGATGCAACGGCCTGCATGTCCCTATGGGATCGGCACTTCGCTGATCAACGCCGCGGCAAGATCGGTGGAGGAAGAGGCCGGCGCGCCGCTGGCTGGATGGAGGCGATGTCCTGCCACGGCTGGCAACACCGCCTGGATGTCCTCCGGCAAAACCAGATCGCGATGGTCAATCAGGGCCCAGGCGCGCGCCGCGCGGAGCAAGGCCAGGGCGGCGCGCGGGCTGAGCCCGGTCTCGTAATCCGGCGAGAGGCGTGTGTGTTCGGCAATCGCCTGCGCGTAGGCGACCAGCGCCTCGGAGACATGCACCTCCCGGGCTGCCCGCTGGAGTTCGATCAGTTCGCCGGGCTCCATGCAGGGGGCAAGGGAGGCGACCATGTCGCGCCGGTCGGCACCAGCCAGGAGTTCACGCTCGGCTGCCCGGTCCGGATAGCCCATCTCGATGCGCATCAGGAACCGGTCAAGCTGCGATTCCGGCAGCGGGAATGTGCCGATCTGGTGATAGGGGTTCTGGGTGGCGATCACGAAGAAGGGATCGGGCAGGACGCGCGTTTCGCCTTCGCAAGTCACCTGGTGTTCCTCCATCGCCTCGAGCAGGGCGCTTTGCGACTTCGGCGTGGCGCGATTGATTTCATCCACCAGAATCATCTGGGCGAAGATCGGGCCGGGATGGAACTGGAAGCCGCCCGAGTTGCGATCGTAAATCGATACGCCGATGATGTCCGCCGGCAGCATGTCGGCGGTGCATTGGATACGGTGGAAGTTCAACCCGAGCAGTTTCGCCAGGACATGGGCCAGGATGGTCTTGCCTACGCCAGGCAGGTCCTCGATGAGCAGATGTCCTCGCGCCAGAATGCAGACCAGTGCCAGGCGAATCTGGCGTTCCTTGCCCAGCACGATACGGCCGGCCTGGCGGATGGCTTCGTCTGTCGGGGAAATAGGCATGGGGGAGGAGATGGAAAAAACTTGACTTGAGGCAGATGCTGCAATCGGTGGATAATGTTAAAACCAAGCAGACATTCTATTGCAATTTCATCTCGAAAAGACCCGGCGAGGATCGGGGTTTCAAATGGCCACCGCCTTCATCACCCATCGCGACTGCTGGCTGCACGACATGGGCGCCCATCATCCGGAATGCCCGGAACGCCTTTCTGCCATCAGCGACCGGCTGATTGCTGCCGGCCTGGACATGTATCTTTCATTTTATGACGCGCCGCTGGCGACGCTGGAGCAGATTGCGCGGGTGCATCCGCCCGAGTATGTGCGAGGCATCGCCGAGAGTGCGCCGCAGAACGGCATCGTACATCTCGACCCGGATACCGCCATGAGCGCGGGCACCTGGCAGGCAGCGCTGCGTTCGGCGGGCGCGGGCATTCTGGCAACGGATCTGGTTATGAGTGGCGAGGTGGAGAATGCCTTTTGCAGCGTGCGGCCGCCTGGGCATCATGCCGAGCGCGCCAAGGCGATGGGTTTCTGCTTCTTCAACAACATTGCCATTGCCGCTACCCATGCGCTAGAGGCGCATGGACTCGAACGGGTGGCGGTGGTCGACTTCGACGTTCATCACGGCAACGGCACCGAGGATATCTTCGCAAACGATCCGCGTGTCCTCATGGTCAGCACCTTCCAGCACCCCTTCTATCCGTACAGCGGAACTGAGGCGCCGGCGGGGAACATGGTGAACGTGCCGGTGCCTGCAGGAACGCGCAGCGATGGCTTTCGTGCGGCAGTGGAGAGCGCCTGGCTGCCGGCGCTGCGGCGCTTCGCCCCGGAAGCGATCTTCATTTCCGCCGGCTTCGATGCGCATTACGAGGACGACATGGCTTCGCTGGGCCTTGTCGAGTCCGATTATGCCTGGGTGACCCAGCAACTCAAGGCGGTTGCTGCCGATTCGGCGCAGGGGCGAATCGTCTCGATGCTCGAGGGCGGCTATGCCTTGTCAGCCCTGGGGCGGAGCGTGACGACCCACATCAAGGTTCTGGCAGATTTGTAAGCGAGGGGAACTGTAACCTCTCTGGGAGGTCAACTTTAGGCCAACCCGTTCATTTCTTTGCGGAACTGTGCTTCGTCAAGTAAAATCCAGAGTTTTATTGCACGCGTGATTTCATGATCCAAGGCTCAATTGTCGCCATTGTCACGCCCATGCGGGCCGATGGCAGTCTGGACTATCCCCGGCTGAAGTCCCTGGTGGATTTCCACGTCGCCGAGGGGACCGACGGCATCGTCATCGTCGGCACGACCGGCGAATCGCCCACCGTCGATGTTGATGAACATTGCGAGCTGATCCGCGCGGCCGTCGAATATGCGGCCGGCCGCATACCGGTCATCGCCGGTACGGGCGGCAATTCCACCTCCGAGGCGATCGAACTCACGGCCTTTGCGAAGCAGGCCGGCGCTGCCGCATCCCTCAACGTCGTGCCCTATTACAACAAGCCGACGCAGGAGGGGCTGTACCGCCATTTCAAGGCGATAGCCGAGGCGGTGGATCTGCCGATGATTCTCTACAACGTTCCCGGGCGCACCGTCGCCGATATGGGCAACGACACGACGCTGCGCCTGTCACAGGTGCCTGGCATCGTCGGCATCAAGGATGCCACCGGCAATATGGAGCGCGGCGCGGATCTCATCAAGCGCGTGCCCAGGGGATTTGCCCTGTACAGCGGCGATGACGCCAGCGCACTGGCGTTCATCCTGCTGGGCGGTCATGGCACGATCTCGGTGACTGCAAACGTGGCGCCGCGTCTGATGCATGAAATGTGTTCCGCCGCCCTTGCCGGCGATCTGGCCAAGGCGCGCGAGATCAACTCCCGGCTGCTTGGCCTGCATCGCCATCTTTTTGTCGAGGCCAATCCCATTCCCGTGAAATGGGCAGTCAGCAGGATGGGCTTGATGGAGGAGGGCATCCGTCTGCCGCTGACGCCGCTGTCATCCGAACATCGCGAGCGTGTGCTTCAGGCCATGCGCGAAGCCGGCATAGCCGTTTGAAAACAAAGTTTCGGGCAAGGCTGATCCCTGTAGCAGGGGTCGTCAGGCCGGATACGAATCCAAAGTCTACTGAAAGGCGGGGCATGATCCGCATGTGGTCGAGACAGTTAGTGTTTGCCATTGCCGTGGTGCTGGCAGGTTGTTCCAGCATGTCGATTGAAACTAAGAAAGTCGACTACAAGTCGGCTGGGAAATTGCCGCCGCTGGAAATCCCGCCGGATCTGACTTCGCCCAACCGCGACGAGCGTTATACCGTGCCGGACATTTCTCCGCGTGGCACGGCCACTTTCTCCGCCTACAGTTCCGAGCGAACGGGCACCAAGAATGCCGCAGCGCAGGAAGTCCTGCCGCAGATGGATAAGATGCGCGTCGAGCGTTCCGGCAGCCAGCGTTGGCTGGTGGTGGCAGGCACGCCGGACAAGATCTGGCCGACGCTCAAGGAGTTCTGGCAGGAGCTGGGCTTTATCGTCAATCTTGATTTGCCTGATGTCGGCATCATGGAAACGGACTGGGCCGAGAATCGTGCCAAGCTGCCCCAGGACATGCTTCGTGCCACCCTGGGCAAGTTCCTCGACCAGATCTATTCGACGCCGGAGCGCGACAAGTTCCGCACCCGCCTCGAGAAGGGGGCTGAGGCAGGCACCACTGAAATCTACATCAGCCATCGCGGCATGTACGAGGTGTATGCCAACGAGGGCAAAGACCGAACCGTGTGGCAACCCCGCCCGGCAGATCCCGAGCTTGAAGCGGAAATGCTGCGCCGGCTGATGGTGCGCCTTGGCACCGAGGAGAACCGATCGAAAACGATGATGGCTGCCGAGTCCGGGAAGGAGGAGCGTGCCAAGCTGGTGCGTGCCACGAGCGGCGTCGGATCGCTACAGCTCATGGAAGCCTTCGATCGTTCCTGGCGCCGCGTCGGACTGGCGTTGGATCGCGTTGGCTTCACGGTGGAGGATAGAGATCGTGCCAACGGCTTGTATTTCGTTCGTTATGTCGATCCGGAATCCGGGGACGGCAAGAAATCGGATGGCGGATTCCTCAGCAAGCTGAAGTTCTGGGACAGCGGCAAGCCTGCCGCCAATCAGCAGTTTCGCATCCTCGTCAAGGGGGATGGCGGCGAGAGCACCGTGCAAATCCTGACCCGCGAAGGCGGGGTGGACAATTCCGAAACCGCGAAGAAGATACTTGGCCTGCTCTACGACCAGTTGAAGTAATGCGCTTTGCTTCGCTGGGCAGCGGCAGCCGTGGCAACGCGCTGGTTGTCGAGGCGGGGGCAACCTGCCTCCTTCTCGACTGCGGCTTCGGTCCGCGCGAGATCGCATTCAAGCTGGACCGTCTTGGCCTGTCGCCGGAGGCTCTGTCCGGCATCCTCGTTACCCACGAACACAGCGATCATGTCGCCGGCGCCTTCAAGCTGGCGGCACGCCATCGGCTGGCAGTCTGGATGACGCACGGCACCTTGATGGCGTCGTCAGCGGGGTGCGGTGAATCGCCTCGGGTGGAATTGATAGATGGCCAGCAGCCCTTCCAGGTTGGCGACCTGGAAATTCATCCCTTTCCAGTACCCCACGACGCACGCGAGCCGGTGCAGTTCGTTTTTTCCGATGGCAGGCATCGCCTCGGGGTGGTAACCGACCTGGGCAGCTCGACACCCCATGTGGAGCGGATGTTGACTGGATGCGATGCGCTGGTGCTGGAATGCAACCACGACGCAGGCATGCTGCAGCGAGGGGGGTATCCGCCGCACCTGAAGCGGCGCATTGCCGGCCGCTTCGGCCATCTCGACAATGCCGCCGCCGCCGCGCTGCTTGCCGGTCTGGATACTTCCAGGCTGCAGCACCTCATTGCCGCCCACTTGAGCCAGCAGAATAATTTGCCAGCCTTGGCGCGATCCGCAATGGCGGAGGTGCTGGGTTGTGCCGAGCAATGGGTAGGCGTTGCGGACCAGGACACAGGATTCAGCTGGCGTGCGCTGATTTAAGACAAAAAAAAAAGCCGGCCCGCAGGCCGGCTTTCTACAGCGGAAGCAATCGTTACTTCTTGACGGCGTCCTTGGCGACTTCCTTGGCGGCTTCCTTGGCCATTTCCTTGACTTGGCCTTCCATGCCGGCAGGCTGTGCCGGGGCGGCAGCCGGAGCGGCAGCGGGAGCGGCAGCGGGAGCGGCAGCCGGGGCACCAGCCATGCCACCCATGCCTTCCATGCCCTTCTGAGCTTCCATGCCGGACATACCACCCATGCCAGCAGGCTGAGCGGGGGCGGCAGCGGGAGCGGCAGCCGGAGCGGGAGCAGCGGCGGGCTTGGCTTCTTCTTTCTTGCCACAGGCGGTCAGGGCCACGGCAACGAGGGCGGCAACGAGGAGAGATTGTTTCATGTGAATTCCCTTATCGATAAAAGAAATTTTGTATATACAGGATGTTGAGTTTGGCGAGAACGCGTTCAAGCCAATTGCCAGTTTAACAAAACCACATAAAAAAACCACTCCTCTCCTCAGATACGGATTAAGGCTATAACCCGAGCTGCGTTACCGAAAACCCCGGTATCGCTTCCACCCAGAGCCCCTCGAATCGCTGCTGCCAATCATGGACCGCCACCGCCTGCTCCAGCAGCAGCTTGCCGCGAAAGTGGTCGGCATGAAAGCGGATTACGCCGCTGACCCCGTCGGCCAGCACGAAAGCGTCAGCCAGGTTGCGCAGCGATTCCGGGGTCTGGCGAATGGAAAAACAATGACTGTAGCGTTTCAGCAGTCCCACGAGGCGGGGCGAGTAGCGAGTCACGTGATCGAGTTCGTGCAGGACCATGCGCACGCTGCGGTCACGCCCTCCCGCGAGAAACGCAGAAATCATGTCTGCTCGCACCCGGGTGTCGAATTCTAGGTTTCTGAGGTCCGCATCAAAGACGCAGATTTCCTTTTTCGCCAGTGGCAGAACGGTGTCTACCGCCCGTTGAAAGGCGGCGCGAGTATCGAACAATTCCTCAAGGCTGTCCGGCATGGGGTCTCAGGCCTGAATACTTCGCCGTCATCCTAGGCCAAGGCCGGGATCGTTGCAAATCCCGTGGCCATGCATACAATTGCGCCTCCCGTTCCCGATCCCAGCGGAAATGCCCGAAACCATTATTGAATCGCTCGACAACGAAGGCCGGGGGGTGGCCCGACATGATGGCAAGGCCATCTTCATCGAAGGTGCCCTGCCGCAGGAACGGGTGGTCTTTTCCAGCTATCGCCGGAAGCCGAACTATGAATTGGCCACCGCAGGCCGGATCCTGGCAGCGAACGCCCTGCGAGTCGAACCTCGCTGCAGACACTTCGGCATATGCGGCGGCTGCAGCATGCAGCATCTTGGCGGGCCCGGGCAGGCGGCGGCCAAGCAGCGTGTCCTGGAGGACAACCTCTGGCACATCGGGCGCATGCGGCCGGAGGTGATCTTTCCGGCCATCCACGGCCCGTCATGGGCTTACCGCACCCGTGCAAGGTTGTCGGTACGGCGGGTGCCGAAAAAGGGCGGCGTGCTGGTGGGCTTCCACGAGAAACGCAGCAGTTTCATCGCCGACATGGACAGCTGCGAGGTACTGCCGTTGTCGGTTTCAGCCCTGCTGCCCCTGTTGCGGAGTCTGATTGGCGCCCTGTCCATCTCCGACCGCCTGCCGCAGATCGAAGTTGCCGTGGGCGACGGGGTGACGGTTCTTGTGTTGCGCATCCTGCAGCGGCTGACGCCGGAGGACGAATCGTTACTGCGCGATTTCGCCGAGGCGCAGGGCGTGCAGTTCTGGCTGCAGCCGGGTGGTCCCGAGACGGCCCAGCCGTTTCATCCGGTCGAAGCGCCGACGCTCAGCTATGCCCTGCCGGATTTCGGCTTGCGGCTGGAATTTCGGCCCAACGAATTCACCCAGGTCAACCATGGCATCAACCGCATGCTGTTGCGCCGTGCCATGCATCTGCTGCAGCCCGAGACCGGCGAGCGCATCGGCGACCTGTTCTGCGGTCTGGGCAATTTCACATTACCCATCGCGCGCAGCGGCGCCTTTGCCTTTGGGGTGGAGGGCAGTCAGGCCCTGGTGCGCCGGGCAGAGGAAAATGCCGCCCTGAACGGACTTTCCGGCCTGACGGCGTTTGCCGTCGCAAACCTCTTCGATGCCACGCCGGCACTGCTGGACGGATGGGGACGGTTGGACAAGTGGCTGATCGATCCGCCGCGCGAAGGGGCGATCGAGTTGGTCAAGGCAATTGGAGAGCAGGGCCCGGGCCGCATTGTCTACGTGTCCTGCAATCCGGCCACGCTGGCGCGTGATGCTGCCGTTCTGGTGCACGATAAGGGATACAGGCTGCGGGGGGCCGGCATCGCCAACATGTTTCCGCAGACCTCCCATGTCGAGTCCATTGTCCTCTTTGAGCGGAAAGCGTAAGCCGGATGCGGAGGTTGAGGTATCCCCATGCTTCAAGGGATGCCAGCCGAAGCCATTCAGGTCGCCATGATAAAATCATCGACTACAGGCTCCTTGCGACACAGGCTAACCGTCAGGTAATGCCGTAGTCAAAACCGGCTGCAAGGGGTGTTCGGAAGGTTGGCAGAGCGGTTGAATGCACCGGTCTTGAAAACCGGCGTGCTCGCAAGGGCACCGTGAGTTCGAATCTCACACCTTCCGCCATCAACCCGGTCCCAGTTCGCCCCGCACGGCATCGGCCCAGCAGTTCGGCGTCTCGTAGAGCCGCACTTGTTCCAGCCGCAAATGATTGCCGTAGGAATCCCGATATACCCGGTCGAGCAGGTCAAACGCCAGGGCTGCCAGGTTTTCGGCCGTTGGCACCACCTCCAGGACTATGGTCTTGTGTCCCGGCAGGCTTTCAAGGAAACTCAACAGGTCGCTGTCGCCGCGCCAGACGAGAAAAGCATGATCCCAGGCATCGACGAGGTTTTGCTTGGCCAGCGTCTTGATGTCCGAGAAATCCATCACCATGCCGTTCAGGGGCGATCCCGCCTGGCGAATGATGTCTCCCTGCAGAGTGATCTCGATGGCATAACGGTGGCCGTGCAGGTGGCGGCACTGGCTCTGATGGTCGGGGATGCGGTGGCCGGAATCGAACTCGAGGCGGCGGGTGATGCGCATGGTGCCTCTGGACATTGATCTGATACGAGTGCGAATTATAGCACCCGGCCCTGGAGAAACTGGAGATGAGCGGAGAGGCAAAGCAGCTAGGGGTGACCGACCATAGCCGTGACAGCGCCGGCCTGACCTATGTCTATCCGGTAGTCTCGCGCCGTGCAGGCGGCGTCTCGGTCGGCATCAATCTGAATTCCAACAACGCCTGCAATTGGCGCTGCATCTACTGCCAAGTGCCGGGTCTCAAGCGGGGAACGGCCCCGCCAATCGACCTGGCGCTACTGGAGCGCGAACTGCGCGGCTTCATCGATACCCTGCTGCACGGTGACTTCATGCGCAAGCATGTTCCTGAGGATGCTCGGCGCATCGTCGATATCGCCTTCTCCGGCAATGGCGAACCGACTTCGGCACGGGAATTTCCCGATGCCATCGACCTGGCCGGCAGGGTGCTGCGCGACACCGGTCTGGATGGCAAGGTGAAGATCCGGGTCATCACCAATGGCAGCCTCCTCGGACGCAAGCGTGTGCAGCAGGGTTTGCGGCGGCTGGGCGAGCTGGGCGGGGAAGCCTGGTTCAAGGTCGATGCGGGGTCGGCCGATGGCTATCGCCGCATCAATGGCGTGGAAATCTCGCCGGAATCGGTCGCGCGCAATCTGCATCGCTGCGCACAGTTATGTCCGACCTGGGTGCAAACCTGTCTTTTCGCCCTTGATGGGGCGATCCCGGGGGATGAGGAAGTGCAGGCCTACCTGGATGTGCTCGAAAGAGCAGGGTGCGCCAATCTGCCCGGGGTGCATCTCTATGGCCTGGCGCGCCCCTCACTGCAACCGGAGGCCGAACGGCTTTCGAGCCTGCCGCAGGACACGCTGGAGGCGATCGCCGTGCGCATCCGTGCGCTCGGGCTGGCCGTGAGCGTCAGTGTCTGAGGCGCTGGCCTTCAGTTGTTTTTCTTGGTCTTGGCCTTGGCGGCCTTCTTGAGCGACTTGAACAGATCCGGGTCGCTGGATTTCAGGTACTCCACCACTTCCCAATCGTCGCGTTTTATCTTGCTGATGTCGATCTGTTCGACATGCACCAGGCGCAGCAACTGCTGCACGGGTCGTGGCATGTTGCGCCCGCTTTCATAGCGGGAGCCGCCGCTCTGCGTCACACCGATCCTGGACCAGAACTGCTGCTGGTTGAGCCCGAGCTTGCGCCGAATCTCGCGTGCATCAATGGATTCGTTTTTCATTTTGCCGTCCTATGACTTTTGAATATAAATGAGACGTGAGCCCTGCAAAAAAGTTCAAACACCCTTGCACCGACATCCAATTGCCCTTTATTCATGATAGCAACGCTTAGTTTAAGAATAAAGTACATATATGATCCTATCAACATATAAATCTGGCAAACCCAGTGTTCGCATAGGGGGCTTTGTGTTGGGCGGTTTGTGGCGAACGCTACGCCCGGGCCGCGAATTCAGGTAAAATTCGTCGTTTTTCAACGCACTATAAGCAGCACGCGATGGCACTCATAGTTCAAAAATACGGTGGCACATCGGTCGGTTCGCCAGAACGGATCAAGAATGTCGCCAGGCGCGTCTCCAGTTGGCAGGCCAGGGGACACCAAGTAGTGGTCGTGGTTTCAGCCATGAGTGGAGAGACCAACCGCCTGATCGCGCTTGCGAAGGAGGTTCAGGCCCATCCCGATTCACGCGAACTCGATGTCATCGCGTCAACCGGCGAGCAGGTGACGATCGGCCTGCTGTCGATGGCGCTGATGGATATCGGCGTCAAGGCCCGGAGCTATACCGGCGCACAGGTCCGCATTCTTACCGACAGCGCCTTCACCAAGGCGCGAATTCTCAGCATCGACGAGGCCGATATCAAGCGCGATCTGGGTAATGGTTCCGTGGTGGTCGTGGCGGGCTTCCAGGGCGTTGACGAAGCCGGCAACATCACGACGCTCGGCCGGGGCGGCTCCGACACCTCGGCTGTGGCGATTGCCGCGGCGCTGAAGGCGGACGAGTGCCAGATTTACACCGATGTTGACGGTGTCTATACCACCGATCCGCGCATCGTGCCGGAAGCGCGCCGACTGGAGACGGTCACCTTCGAGGAAATGCTGGAAATGGCCAGCCTCGGCTCCAAGGTGCTGCAGATCCGTTCGGTCGAGTTTGCCGGCAAGTACAAGGTCAAGCTGCGCGTCCTCTCCAGCCTGGAAGAACTGGGCCAGGAAGGCCCGGGGACGCTGATCACTTTCGAGGAAGACATCAAGATGGAACAACCGATCATTTCAGGTATCGCTTTCAATCGCGATGAAGCCAAGCTGACCGTCCTCGGCGTGCCAGATCGTCCCGGCATCGCCTACCAGATCCTTGGCCCGGTGGCCGAGTCCAACATCGACGTCGACATGATCATCCAGAACGTCGGTCACGACGGTTCGACGGACTTTTCCTTTACCGTGCCGCGCGGCGAATATGCGAAAGCCACAGCCCTCCTCGCACAGGTCAAGGGCCACATCGGTGCGCGTGAAATCACCGGTGACAACAGGATAGCCAAGGTATCCGTGGTCGGCGTCGGCATGCGTTCCCATGTTGGCATTGCCAGCAAAATGTTCCGCACGCTGGCCGAGGAAGGCATCAACATCCAGATGATCTCCACCTCGGAAATCAAGATCTCGGTGGTGATCGACGAGAAGTACCTGGAACTTGCTGTGCGCGTGCTGCACAAGGCGTTTGAGCTGGATCAGGTGCCGGCTTGATGAGGAACCGGTTTGACCGGGAAGGG
This sequence comes from Rhodocyclaceae bacterium, assembly GCA_905339315.1. Taxonomy (GTDB): domain Bacteria; phylum Pseudomonadota; class Gammaproteobacteria; order Burkholderiales; family Rhodocyclaceae; genus Desulfobacillus. The sequence continues at coordinate 8,813 of CAJPFL010000153.1, read as the reverse complement.
CGAAAACGGTAATATCGCGAGCCTTTTTAGTTCCGGCGTCATCTGCTAGGCAGGGATGACTGCACAGAAACTATTTCGGAGAGATGGCCGAGTGGTCGAAGGCGCTCCCCTGCTAAGGGAGTATATGGGCTTAAACTCGTATCGAGGGTTCGAATCCCTCTCTCTCCGCCACAGTTTGATATAATTTTGTCTCAACGCGCCCGTAGCTCAGCTGGATAGAGTACTTGGCTACGAACCAAGGGGTCAGGAGTTCGAATCTCTTCGGGCGCGCCAGTATCATCAAGGGGTTGGCTCAGGCCAGCCCCTTTTCTTTGGCGCTGCGCTGTCTGTCATGCATATGCTATACGATGCGTTCCGGGGCGACTGAAAGCGAGGGGATCATGAAAACGAGACAAGCCTGGTTGAAATGGGGATGTGCGCTGGTGCTGTTTGCCGCGGCGAATGCCTGGGCTGCATCGCGTGAGGAAATCAATGCCGAGGTGCGGCAGACGGTGCAGGAGTTCTACAAGCACACCAGCGCCGGCAAGGAACTCTCACAGAAGGCCGCCGGCATGCTGGTATTCCCCAGCGTCGTCAAGGCCGGCATCGGCGTTGGCGGCGAGTACGGCGAGGGATCGCTCCTCGTCGGCGGCAAGCCGGTGGCCTATTACAACATCGCCGCTGCCTCCATTGGTTTCCAGCTTGGCGCCCAGGCGCGCAGCCAGATCATCCTGTTCATGACCGAGAGCGCCTTGTCGAAATTCCGTGCGAGCGAGGGCTGGAAGGCCGGCGTCGACGGCAGCGTGGCACTGGCTACGCTGGGGGCGGGCGGTGCGATCGACACCGAAACGGCGAAGAAGCCGATCATCGGCTTCATTTTCTCGAACAAGGGGCTGATGTACAACCTGACCTTCGAGGGCTCGAAGATCACCAAGATCGACCGCTAGCGATCAGGCCTGCAGGGGCGGTTCCTGCATCAGCGCGATCTGCTCGCGCAGTTCGAGGATGCGATCCTGCCAGTAGCGCTGGCTATTGAACCAGGGGAATGCGGCCGGAAAGGCCGGGTCTTCCCAGCGCCGGGCCAGCCAGGCCGAGTAATGCAGCAGGCGCAGGGTGCGCAACGCCTCCACCAGGTGGAGTTCCCGCGCATCGAACGCGCAGAAATCCTCGTAGCCCGTCAGCACGTCCCCCAGCTGGCGTGTCATGTCGGCGCGCTCCCCCGACAGCAGCATCCACAGGTCCTGGACGGACGGCCCCATGCGGCAGTCGTCGAAATCCACGAAATGCGGACCTGCCTCCGTCCACAGCACGTTGCCCGCGTGGCAGTCGCCGTGCAGGCGGATTGATGGAATTGCGCCGGCACGCTCATAGCAGCGGCGCACGCCGTCAAGTGCCTGGTCGGCCACACTGCGCCAGGCGTCCAGCAGGTCAGCCGGCAGGAAGCCGTGTGCAAGAAGGTAAGCGCGCGAATCCTCGCCGAAGCTGGCGATGTTCAGCGTGGGGCGTTCGCGAAAAGGCGTTACCGCGCCGACGGCATGGATGCGCCCGAGGAAGCGCCCCATCCATTGCAGGGTGTCCGGCCGGTCCAGTTCGGGGGCGCGGCCGCCGCGACGCGGGAAAACCGCGAAGCGGAATCCTTCCGCCGCATGCAGGGTCTTGCCGCCGGCCAGCGACAGGGGCGCCACGACGGGAATCTCCCGCGCCTGCAGTTCGAGTGTGAAGGCATGTTCCTCCAGGATAGCGGCATCGCTCCAGCGTCCCGGCCGGTAGAACTTGGCCACCACCGGCGGCGCATCGGCGAGGCCAAGCTGGTAAACGCGGTTTTCGTAGCTGTTGAGGGCCAGCAGGGCGCCGTCGCAGGGCAGGCCGATGCCTTCCAGGGCGTTCAGGACGACATCGGGTGTGAGGCCGGAATAGGGATGCTCGCCTGAATCCATGACGGCATTGTACGTTCTCCCCGGCGCGTTATCATTGCGCCACGCGACGCCCGGAACAAGACCAACGACGATGGCCGACTACCCGCAGCACCTGGTTCACCCGCATCGCCTGTTCGACGGCACCGAGGTCGTCATCCGACCGATCCGGACGGAAGACGCCGCCCTCGAGCAGGATTTCGTGCGCGGGCTGTCGGACGACTCCCGCTACAACCGTTTCATGGGCCAGCTGCGCGAGCTGGCACCGCGCAAGCTGCAGTACATGACGACGATCGACTATGACCAGCACATGGCGCTGATCGCCACGGTGATGCGCGACGGCCATGAGGTCGAGATCGGCGTCGCCCGCTATGTCGTCACGCCCGGCAGCGAGAGCTGCGAGTTCGCCATCGTGGTGGACGATGCCTGGCAGGGCACCGGCGTGGCCGGCATCCTGATGCTGGACCTGATCGAGGCGGCGCGGGGCAAGGGGCTGAAGGCCATGGTCGGCTTCGTGCTGGCGAGCAACCACAAGATGCTGAAATTCTGCCGGCAGCTCGGCTTCGAGTTCCACCGCGACATGGGCGAGGGAGACACCGTCAACGTCGTCAAGACGCTATAGCGGCCTTTCGGGTTTCTCCGAGGCAAGGCGGTGCGCCCAGCGTGTCGTTTCAGGCAGGCGGTAGCGCGTCAGGCAGGCCATCACCCAGGCAATCGACGATTCTAGGCCGATGCGGTGGCCGGGTGAGACATACAGCGGCTTGACGCAGCGCCGGGTGCGCAACACCGCTCCGATCGTCTCGCTGCCTGCTATAAGCGGTACCCAGGCGCCGCGCTCGTCCGGCACTTCCTCGTGCCTGCCGGTCAGGCGTGTCTTGGCCACGCCGATGGCGGGAATGTCGAGCAACAGGCCGAGGTGGCTGGCTATGCCGAATCGGCGCGGGTGGGCGATTCCCTGACCGTCGCAGAGCAGCAGGTCCGGCCGGACGTTGAGCCGTTCCATCGCCGCCAGCACGGCCGGGATTTCGCGGAAGGAAAGCAGCCCCGGCACATAGGGGAAGCGGGTCGGCAGGCGAGCGATGGCCGAGGTTTCCAGCCGCAGCGAAGGAAATGCGAGCACCGCGACGGCAGCGCGCGTCGTTGCGCCATTGTCCTCGAAGCCGACATCCACGCCGGCGACGCGGGCGACCGGGCCGAAGTCGTCACGGCAGACGATTTCCGCGGCCAGGCGCGATTGCAACGCCATGGCCTCCTTCGGTGTCAGATCCCAGGCGTGGCGCTGATGAATTATCATCGGCCGCAATGCGCGACCACCAGCGGCACGAACATCTCGTCGGCGCTGACCCCGCCATGCACGCCGAGCTGGCGATAGCGCTTTTCGCCTTCGACCCAGTCCAGCAGCGTCCAGTCCTCGCGCATCACCAGTACGAAGTCGCCGATGCGCGAAGCCAGGCGCGGGTCAGCTGCGCCCGGGCCAAACCAGCCCTGCTCGACCAGGGTCCGGCTCGGGAAAGCCTCCATGCAATGGCCGAAGTGTTCGGCCACGTAGTCTTCGAAGCGTGGCGTCTGTCCGGGCTTGAGATAGCAGTAGGCAACGCGGCGCTCGCCGCACAGCGGGCGGGCCAGTGTCGCCGCGAGATCCGGGTGCTGCGCCAGATCGATCTGGCGCCCGGGCGGGGAATCGATGAAGCCGTGATCGGCGCAGGCGATAACCATGGTGTCGCTGCCGGCGATGGCGGCGAGGAAGGTGCCGAAGGCCTCGTCGAGGGCGGCGAACTGAGCGGCGACCTGCGGGCTGCCGACGCCGTGGAGATGGGTCAGTGCGTCGAGTTCCGAATAGTAGGCGTGGATATACAAAGGTTCGCCGGATTCACGGATCGCCGTGTTCGTCTGTTCGAACAGCTCGGCCAGTGTCCTGTAGCCGCGCACTATCGCGCGGCCGCTGTGATAGAGATTGAATTCCGATTGGGCGATGGCCTGCGGCGAGATGAAGACGCTGCGCCGCGGGATGCGATCGCTGAAGGGTGCATGGCCGAACAGCCGCCGCGACAGGGTTCCGGGCGGCGCGTCGAACGCGCCGGCGCCGCGCGGCCTGAGTGGCAGCACGGCGGCGATGGCGTCGAGCTCGGAAAAGTACATGTGCCAGCCTGTCAGGGCGTGCTGTTGCGGCGCCAGGCCGCTGAGCAAGGTGGTAACGGCGCTGGCGGTGGTGGAGGGAAAGACCGAGGTGAGGCGGGCGCGGAGGTGCCGATGCAGGTGTCCGCCCGCGCCGTGGCGCTGCAGATAGTGGAAGCCAAGGCCGTCGATGACGAGCAGAACGATGTTTCGCGCCGTGTCACGGAGACTGACTTTTGTGTCGCGCAAGGGCGCGTAGGGCAGCGGCGCCCTGGCGCCGCAGGCGTCGCCGAGCGAGCGCATCAGGTTGACGAGGCTGCCGCCCTCGTAGTCCGGGAAAATCACTTCTTCTGGTAGGTGCCGATCAGTTCGGCCTGCGCCAGCACGTGGCCCTGCATGGCCTTTTCCAGCTGGTTCTTGGTCGGTCGCTCCAGGTCCGGCAGCAGCGTGTCGAGGGCGTAGAGCTTGTGGAAGTAGCGGTGGCGCCCGATGGGCGGGCAGGGACCGCCATAGCCGGTACGCTTCCAGTCGTTGATGCCTTCGCGCGTGCCGGCGGGCAGCGCGGCAGGCACAACGCCTTCGGGCAGGCCGGCAGCAGCAGGCGGGAGGTTGTAGAGCAGCCAGTGCACCCAGGTCATGCGCGGCGCGGCAGGATCGGGGGCGTCGGGGTCGTCGACGATCAATGCCAGGCTTTTCGTTCCGGCAGGAATGCCGCTCCAGGAAAGCGGTGGCGAGAGATCCGCACCTTCGCAGGTGTGCTCAACGGGGATGTTGCCGCCTGTGGAAAATGCGGAGGAAGACAGCTTCAGCGGCATGAACGGCTACGTGCGCGGCTTCAGTGATCCTCGATATGCGGCGCGCCCTCTTCAGCCGGTGCGCCGGTGTCAGGATCGATCCAGTCTGAAATGCCGAGCTCGTTCTCGGCCTCGGCCAGGGTTTCTCCCGGCTCATAGTCGGACTCGTCGCTGTATTCCATATCCTCGGCTGCCTCGAGCAGCGTCGGGAAGGGCCCGTACTCCTCGCCGCTGTCCTTGTCCTGCCAGTAGAAACCGTCCGGTCTTTCAATGACGCGTGCGCGGTCGTAACCTGGCGGTGTGGCGGGTACAGTCTTTGGCATGGCGATCTCCTTCCTTCTCGCTTGGATTATCTTGAACCATTTTTATCTGAAAAGCTACGGCGATTCGTCGGCCGGCTCGTTGACCGGAGTCAAAGGGGCCGGCCTGAATGCCGCCAAGGCCCCCGGCGCGGATATCCGAATCCTTGTGCGCACCGTTTCCGGGCGCTATAGTTGTTGGGAAAATTCGAATATAGAAAAAGCCTGAATGCCACAGATTCCCCCCCTCGATGCGCAGTCGCTCCTGCGGCGCTGCGACCCCGCCCTGCTGGACTTCGAAACCACCGCCGAACTGACCGACTCGGCCGATATCGTCGGCCAGTCGCGGGCGCTCGATGCGGTCAGGTTCGGCATCGACATCAAGCAGCCCGGCTTCAACCTCTTCGTGCTCGGCGATCCGGGCAGCGGCCGCCATGCCGCGGTGCGGCGCCTGCTGGAGGCGAAGGCCGCCGGCGAGCCGGCGCCGAGCGACTGGTGCTACGTCAATAACTTTTCCGATCCGAACAAGCCGCGCCTGCTGCGCTTGCCGCCCGGTCGCGGCGGTCAGCTGAAGCATGACATGCAGCAGTTCGTCGCCGAGCTGGCCAAGGCCATCGGCTCGGCCTTCGAGAGCGAGGAATACCGCGTCCGCATCGAATCCATCCAGGAGGAATTCAAGCAGCGCGAGGAGAATGCCCTGCGCGCGCTGGGACAGGAATCCGGCGAGAAGGGCATCGCCCTGCTGCGCACGCCGCACGGCTTCGTCTTCGCCCCCGTCAAGGGTGAGGAGACGATGGGGCCGGACGAGTTCGAGAAGCTCCCCGACGACGAGAAGGCGCGAATCGGCAAGCTGATCGAGGAATACGGCGAGCGCCTGCACAAGCTGATGCACCAGTTTCCGCAGTGGCGGCGCGAGATGCAGGCACGCGTCAAGGAGGCCAGCCGCGAGACCATGGGTCTGGCCGTCGGCCATCTCATCGAGGAGCTGAAGGAACGTTACACCGATCTGCTCAATATCCTGGAATTCCTCGATGAGGTGATGCGCGACGTCATCGAAAGCAGCGAGGAGCTGCGCGAGCAGCCGAAGACCGAGGGCGACATGAGCGGCGTCATCGTCAGCGGCAGCATCTCGCTGGCCCGCTACCAGGTGAACCTGCTGGTCGACAACGGTGCGGCCAAGGCGGCGCCGGTGGTGTTCGAGGACAATCCGATCTACCCGAACCTGGTCGGCCGCGTCGACAGCGTCGCCCACATGGGCACGCTGGTGACCAACTTCACCATGATCAAGCCGGGCGCCCTGCAGCACGCCAACGGCGGCTACCTGGTGCTCGACGCCGCCAAGGTGCTGACCCAGCCCTACGCCTGGGAGGGCCTGAAGCGCGCGCTGCGCTCCGCCCAGTTGCGCATCGAGTCGCTCGGCCAGGTCTTCGGCTTTGCCAGCACGCTGCCACTGGAGCCGGAAGCGATGCCGCTCAACGTCAAGGTAGTGCTGGTGGGCGAGCGAATCCTCTACTACCTGCTCAAGGAATACGATCCGGAATTCGAGGAGCTGTTCAAGGTCGGTGCGGACTTCGAAAGCGACGTTGCGCGCAACGAGCCGAACACGCGCAGCTACGGCCGCTTTCTCGGCATGCTGGCGCGCCACTACGGCCTGCGGCCTTTCGACCGCTTCGCCGTGGCGCGCATGATCGAGCATAGCGCACGCCTGGCAGGCGACTCGGAAAAGCTCTCCGCCAGCACGCGCCGCCTTTCCGACCTGATGCAGGAGGCCAGCCATCATGCCGGCCAGGCCGCCAGTGCGGTCGTCGGGCGCGCGGATGTCGAGGCCGCCCTCGAGGCGCAGCGCCACCGCGCCAGCCGCCTGCACGAGACCTTGCAGGAGCAGATCCTGCGCGACAACCTGCTGATCGATTCCAGCGGCGGCCATGTCGGGCAGGTGAACGGCCTGGCGGTGATCGACCTGGGCGACTTCATGTTCGCCCACCCGGTGCGCATCACCGCCACGGCGCGCATCGGCGAGGGCGACGTCATCGACATCGAACGCGAATCGGAACTGGGCGGTGCGATCCACTCCAAGGGCGTGATGATCCTGTCGGCCTTCCTCGCCGCGCGTTATGCGCGCAGCCTGCCGCTGTCGCTCTCGGCGAGCCTGGTGTTCGAGCAATCCTATGGGCCGGTGGAAGGGGACAGTGCCTCGCTGGCGGAACTGTGTGCGCTGCTCTCGGCGTTGGCCTCCGTGCCGATCCGCCAGTCGCTCGCCATCACCGGCTCGGTGAACCAGTATGGCCGCGTGCAGCCGATTGGCGGTGTCAACGAGAAGATCGAGGGCTTCTTCGACATCTGCAAGGCGCGCGGCCTGACCGGCGAGCAAGGGGTCGTCATTCCGCAGTCCAACGTCAAGCACCTGATGTTGCGCGAGGATGTCGTCGCCGCCTGCATCGAGGGGAGATTCCACGTATACGCCGTCGAGGATGTCGACCAGGCCGTCGAATTGCTCACCGGCGTGCTGGCCGGAGAACCGGACGCTCAGGGGCTGGTGCCGGAGGGCACGATCAACTACCTGGTCGCAACGCAGCTTGCCGAGCTGACGGCGCTGCGCCAGGCTTATGCCGCCGCTGGCAAAAGGCGTGGCGGGAAGAAGGACAAGGAATAGGATGGCGGCTCGGTTGCAGGCGGGGGATGCCCTGATCCTCGTCGATGTCCAGCTGGACTTTCTGCCCGGCGGCAGTCTCGCCGTGTCACACGGGGATGAGGTCGTGCCGGCGCTCAACCGCTACATCGCCGTCTTCCGGAGACTGACTCTGCCGGTGGTTGCGACGCGCGACTGGCATCCGCCCGACCACTGCTCGTTTCAGGCGCAGGGCGGCCCCTGGCCGCCGCATTGCGTCGCCGGTTCCGACGGTGCGCGCTTCGCTCCATTGCTCGACCTGCCCTGCGAGGCGCGCATCGCCTCCAAGGCGACGACCCGCGACAGGGACGCCTACTCCGGCTTCGAAGGCACCGACCTTGACGAATGGCTGCAGCGCGCCGGCGTTTCCCGCGTCTTCGTCGGCGGGCTGGCCACCGACTACTGCGTGCTGAACACCGTGCGCGATGCGTTGCGGATTGGCTACGCCACCTTTCTGCTCGCTGATGCGGTGCGTGCTGTCGATGCGCAGGCAGGGGATGGCGAGCGCGCCATTGCCGAAATGCGCCGTCTGGGTGCGGTAGCCATCGAGTTCGGGCAGATTGCCGCCTGACATGCCTTCGGCGCTGCTCACGGATCTTTACCAGCTCACCATGCTGCAGGTCTATCACGACCGCGGCATGAGCGGCACGGCGGCATTCGAGTTCTTCGTCCGCAAGATGCCGGAGCACCGCAATTTCCTCGTTGCCGCCGGACTGGAGCAGGTGCTCGACTATCTTGAAGCCCTCCATTTCACCGAAGAGGAGCTTGCGTGGCTGGCGGGCTGCGGCCGCTTCGGACGGGACTTCGTCGATTCCCTGGCGGCGCTGCGCTTCACCGGCGAGGTCGCCGCGGTGCCCGAAGGCACGCCATTCTTTCCGGACGAGCCGATCCTGCGCGTCGTCGCGCCGCTGCCGCAGGCGCAACTGGTCGAGACGCGCATCATCAATCTGCTGCAGTTCCAGACCATGATCGCCTCCAAGGCGGCGCGCGTACGGCTGGCTGCGCCGGGGAAACTGCTGGTCGATTTCGGCCTGCGCCGCGCCCA
>CAJPFL010000152.1 GCA_905339315.1 Rhodocyclaceae bacterium | reverse complement strand
CCTGTCAAGGAAAGCCTCAAATTCCTCGACCCCTATCCACGCACCGTTGATCTTCCGGTGCCCCAAGAGGCGGCGCGTCATGTAGTACGCGGCCCACAGCCACAAGACAAGCATGGCAATGCCTGCGCCCAGCCAGATTTTATAGTGGACGTCATACCCCAAGGATTGCCACCATTTCAAAGCTACATGTAAATAAGACATGATGATTTCCATGTTACCTCCCGGCTTATTTGGGCTTGTTCCATGCGAATGGTATTCCTGTTTGCATGAAGTGTGTTACTCGCTCTTTAGGCCGAATACCGTGCTGTAACCATCGTCTCAGACTCGGCCTTATGCGGATATCCACATAAGGCTGACAAGCGGCCATTTCACCCATTTATCCGTAAAGCCCGACCCTCAGTAACTTACAGTTCTCGTATGGTTAAGCTCTGCCCTCAGCAATCGCCATCAGCTCCTCGTCCGTCATCCCCTCGAACTTCGCCCTCAGCCGCGCGTCCTCCGCGCTCAGCGCCCTGTGCGCCGCCTCAGGTTTATCCAAGCCCAGGATCCGCGCCACCTCGACCCAGCCGCGAATCGCCTGGCCAGGGTTACCTTGTCCCATGGCCGTAGAGATAGACTGCAGGATGCCGCCGACGACCACCTCGCGGTCGATCTCCAGGCGCACCGCCAGCTCAGCTTCCTTGGCTGCCAGGGCGGCCTGTATGTCAGGTTTTGACAAGTTCTCGGCGGCGATCTGCCGAGCGGTGCGTTCACTGTAACCGGCGCGCCTGGCGCTTTCCGCGCCGTTCCGAGTCACGACGTACTCGGCTACAAAGCGCTCCTGGCGGAGGGTCAGCTGCACAGCTGTCTCAACTCACGATGAACTTCGCCGGCTTGGGATGACGAGCCCTGTAGCGCGCGATCACCGAAACCGCGTGCTTAGGCCCCTTGTAAGCGTCGATCCACAGATCGAGCGCTAGGTCGCATCGCTTCGAAACGATTTTCTTGAGGCCCCCTATGCCATAGGCGCAGCCCGGCCTGATCAGGTTGGCCAGATCCTTGTCCGGATTCAGGATGGCAATGCAGTGACCGTCCTCGACAACCCCATGCGCGTTGCCGACGATCAGAAGCGGCTTGTCGCCATCGCCTATTCTCGTCGTCAGCACCATCCGAAACCGACCATTGTGGTGGGCGCTTGCGCGCAGGATGTTGTGAAATGAACTTACCGCTGTCTGCTTGACTTGTTCGACGATGTTCATGGCGCGCTCCCGAAGAGGGTCTAAGTGCGCCCAGTTTAAGGATATTCCGCTGAGTTCACAATAGTTTATCTATTCCCCAGAGTTTGTGGCACGCAAGCGGATCAGCGCGAATCAAAGAATCATCGTCACACAATCGGTATTGAAGATTGGTCTATTGGCGACCATAATGCATTGGGCATTTACTAGAAAGCCGCAGCCATCATTCAACGATGAAACTCAAATCGCGCCGCCTGCCCTGTCTTCTCGCCGTTGTAACGTCGGCACTCATCCATTCTGCCTCTGTCGGCGCATCAGACATCGATGAATGTGACAACCTCGCGGCTCATCCGGATGATCCGGAACGCAAGAACGCTGGCCTGCCATTCGAGAAAATCCCATTGCCTGAAGCATTGAGCGCCTGCAAGAAGGCTATGGAGCAGGGGCCGGAAAACTCCCGCCTCATTTACCAGTATGGCCGCACGCTGTTGGCAAGCGGCAAGCAAGCAGAAGGAATAGCGCTGATCCTGAGTTCAGCGGCAAAGGGGTATCCGCAGGCCGTTTATACCCTAGGTCTCGTTGAACACAGGAAAACGCCCGCAAACTTGTCGGGTGCTGCGGAGAAATATCGCCGCGCAGCTGAACTTGGCCACACGAAAGCGATGCTATTGCTCGGTGCCATGTATCTGGAAGGCAAGGGTGCTCCGCCCGATGCAGGCCAGGCACTATCTTACTTTCGGCGCGCGGCGGAAATGGGGGATGCCGAAGCGCAGACAGAGGTTGGTGTTATATATCTGGGTGGCTTCGGCGTTCTGCAGAATTATTCTGAAGCCGCCCGTTGGTTTGCGACAGCGTCTGAACGAGACCCGTTTGCCAGCTACGTGCTGGGGCTGATGTATATGAACGGCGAGGGTGTGATTCAGGACATTGCGCGAGCATTTCAGCTATTCCGACGCGCCGTCGAGAAGGGAAGCGATGAAGCAATGGGAGTGCTTGGAACCTGCTATCTGTATGGCTGGGGCGTTGCGGAGGATCGGAGTGAAGCCCTTCGCTGGTTGCGCAAAGCCGCGGAAAAAAATGACAGGGAAGGAATGCGCTATCTTGGGAATGCTTTGGTAGGTCCCGAGCGCAGCGCCGAAGAAGTCAGCGAGGGGCTGTCACTGCTGACGAATGCGGCAGAGGTGGGCGACCCGATTGCCGCCGACAATCTTGCTTCGATCTACTATTACGGCCACGGCGTGCCCGTTGACAAGAGGAAGGCCGCATACTGGCAGGATGAAGCTGAGCAGATACGGAGCGTTTATCGGGAAAAGCCACGGCCATTGAAAATTCCGCCACATAGGGCGGTATTGCCGCTTGGATGAAATTGTTAACTCTATTTCGCTAAGAGGGGCTGATGACATTCGCCACGAGACAACTTCAATCGCGGATTCTGTTGGCAGCCTCTATTGTTCTGATCGTTATCATTTCGCCTGATCTAAAATCGCAGAGCATATATAAATGTAGAGGGCCAAGTGGAAAGGTTGAGTACTCAGATATTCCCTGTCAGGGCAAAGAAGAAGCTCTGTCACGCGGATCGGTAAGCTCACTGGATCATTCTGGCCTAAGGGAACAATCCAATAAACCAATTCCTAGAGACGAGGGACGCGACAGAAACATTAAGGCTTCAAAGGAAGACCCAGTAAAGCGATCAAGCGTTTCTCCTGAAGAAAAAGAGCGACAAGTTCGTATTCTTGAGAAGCAGATGAAGGGTTTTCAGGAATGCTCAGACCGGATGCTCGCAATGGTGAAAAAAGGCGCACCTGGTGGGGACGCTATGGCCAACCTATGTGCATCGCACTTGCCTCGCCCACCAGCCAGGTCTTCTTCGGCAAGGCCTAATGTAACGGCGGATTATTGTGTTTCTGATGTAGGGTGTCCTGATGGGACAAAATGCGTGAAGGTTGGCGGTGCATCTATGGGAGTCTGTCACAAAGTAGAGAAGAGTCCGGGTGTTCCTGATTATTCTATAAAGGCAGGAGGAACACATGTTATGCGATGTTCCTCATCATCGCAGTGCGACATTGGTTACATGTGTGAGTCCTTGGACGGGAATCCCTACAACTCAACTTGTGTCCGCAGATAATCCGCCGATCTTTGTGTGCAAGTCGGCGAACTGCTGTCCAGAGCAACCAATATCAGGCTGGATGTTTCCACCAAGATCGCCACCTGGCTTGAAAGCCTCTCCGCCAGGGATCGAAATTTCGTCGTGAAAATCATTCGCGACTGCTGCGAGCACTTGCGACAGAAATCCGCATAACCTCCTTCCAGTCGCGCCCCACCCCCTCCCCCCTTTCCCAGAAACCACCCACCCACTTCGGATTCGTTTTCCGAATTCGACGGGAGTCCCATCCCGGTTTCCCGCTTCGCTGAGTTTTTTCATCGCGCCTAGTTTGACCGGCGAGAACCCGCCGGTCGCCGCTATTCCTTTCGTGTAGTTCAGCACTGACCGGATCGACGCCGCACGCCGTGCGGCGCATCCGTCGTCCTGGCTGAACCCCGGAATTGACCGGCCCGAAACAGTGGGCAGGTCATCGTCGCGGCGTCCTGGCCCTCGTGGCTGCGGCGCCGCATTTCTTTGCCACTCGCGAAAGGAGCCTCACCATGCAAGTCCAGTCCATCCAGCTGTCCCATCCGCAACCGGTTGCTCGCCCCGTCAAACGCGGCGCGCTCGCCGTCTTCCGCGGCCTGCGCCTCGCCGCCGTCCAGGCGAAGAAGGTCCCGGCCGCGCTCGCCCAGGCGAGTATCGATGTGCGCGAAGCCTGGCGGGAGTCCGCCGGCCCAAACGCCTGAAGGAGGAAGACCATGATCGTCACCGGATTCACGGTCTTCCTCGGCGTCTTCCTCCTCCTGGCGAAGCTGCCGCGCCGCCTGATGCTGCGTGCCCTGAAGCACGACCTGGCCATCGATCTGGCGGTGAGCCTGATCGTGCTGCTGGTGCACTGGGGCACGTTCTCGGGCGTGATGGCGGCGACGGTAGCGGGGCTCCTGACGAGCCTGGCCACCTCGGGGATGAAGCGGCTGTTCGGCTACATCGACGGGAACTCGTACATCGTCGGGCGCATTCGACTGAACGTATGAAAACCCTGCTCGACGTGGCCCTGTGGTCGGCCGCCGCCGAACTGGCGCGACAGATCGTGCGCCGGGGCTGGCGGCTGCTGTTGTAGCCGATTCCCGCCATTCCTTTCATTCTTTCCACCCTTGAGGCCCGTCGATCAACCCGGCGGGTCTCGCCTTTTACAAGGAGTCGAGACATGAACGATCTGTACCAGGCAGTCACCGAGCGCATCATCGCCGCGCTCGAAACCGGCACGCCGCCCTGGCTCTGCCCCTGGCGCGAGGGCATGGCGCTGCCCGCCAACCTCGCCACGGGCAAGCCCTACCGGGGCATCAACGTGCTCATGCTGGCCTGCGAGGCGATGGAGCGCGGCTTCGCCGACAGCCGCTGGCTGACGCTCCGGCAGGCCAACGCCCTGGGTGGCCGCATCAAGCGCGGCGAACGCGGCGCCGCGGTGGTGTTCTTCAAGTGGCGCGAGCTGGACGAAGACGCCCCGGAGGAAGACGACGCACCGAAGCGCGTGGTGCCGTTGCTGCGCGCCTACACGGTGTTCAACGCCAGCCAGGTGGAGTTCCTGCCCGAGCGCTTCAACCTCGGCCAGCAGCCGCAGTGGCAGCCGGTCGCCGAAGCGGAGACCCTGCTCCGGGAATCCGGCGCGCTGATCCGCCACGGCGGCAGCCGCGCCTGCTACCTGCCGGGCGAGGATCTCATCCAACTGCCGCCGCCGGGATGGTTTCCCGAGGCCGAGGGCTATTACGCCACGGCGCTGCACGAGCTCGCTCACTGGACCGGGCATCCGCGCCGGCTCGACCGGCCGCTCGGCCGGCGCCACGGCATCGATGCCTACGCCTACGAGGAACTGGTGGCGGAGATGGGCGCGGCCTTCCTGTGCGCCCACTGCGGCATCCCGGGCCACCTTGAGCACGCCAGCTACATCGAGCAGTGGCTGGCGGCGTTGCGCCACGACAAACGCCTCATCTTTGTCGCCGCGGGCGCCGCGCAGAAGGCGGCGGACTTCGTCCTCGGCACGGCGCACGCCGCGCCCAGTCCGGAAGCCGAGGCGCTGGCGGCCTGATGGTTTTGGCGGTTTTGTCAGTACCTGCCGCCTGTGCATTCCAACAACAAGAGTGTTTCCCGAGGTTATGCGCTCGATAAACTGAAAACGTCGGAACCCTCGCCGGTCATTTGATCCGGCAACCCGTGACGCCCTCGGCCGCAATCCCGCAGCCGGGGGCGTCGTCGTTTACACACGTGATAGGAGATCCATCATGCAAGAGAGCAATGCGTTTCGTCGCCTGTTCGAGATCGACGTGGCGAAGTACGTGGAGAAGAAGGGCCAGTTCGACTACCTGTCCTGGCCCTATGCCGTGGCCCAGCTGCGCCTGGCCGATCCGCAGGCACAGTGGGAAGTGAAGCGCTTCAATGGGCTGCCCTACCTGATCACCGACCTCGGCGTCTTCGTCGAGGTGGCGGTGACGGTGCAGGGAGTCACGCTGAGCCAGATCCACCCGGTGCTGGATGCGAAGAACCGGCCGATTCTGGCGCCGTCGAGCTTCGACATCAACACCAGCATCCAGCGCTGCCTGGTGAAGGCCATCGCGCTGCACGGGCTGGGGCTGAGCATCTACGCCGGCGAAGACCTGCCCCTCGTTGAAGCCGAGGCGCCGGCACCGGCCAAGGTGGCGAGTTTCCCGCCACCGGCGGAGAAGAAGACTGGAGATGCCATCACCTCGGCCCAGGTGCGCTACATCGAGCGCCTGATCGAGGAATCCGGCACCGAGCGGCAGAAGGTGCTCGACTACTTCGGCATCGATCGGCTGGAGGACATCGCCAAGAACGAGGCCAGCCGCGTCATCCGCAGCCTGGAGCAGGCGCGCAACCGCAAGGAGGCCGCGTGATGAGCGCCGTGCTGAAACTGGTGCAGGGCTCGCCCGAGTGGCTGGCCTACAGGAAGGAGATGAGGAACGCCTCCGAGACCCCGGCGGTGCTGGGCATCAGCCCCTGGCTCACCCCCTACGGGCTGTGGCTCGTGAAAACCGGCCGCAGCAGCCAGCAGGTGACGCCGGCCATGGCCCACGGCACGCAGCTGGAGCCGCAGGCACGCGCCGCGTATGAAGCGCAGACCGGCGAGATCATGAACCCGCTGGTGCTGCAGGACGGGCTGTATTCGGCGAGCCTCGACGGCATCAACCTCGCCGGCACGCTCATCGTCGAGGTGAAGTGCCCGTTCCGGGGGCGGCAGTCGAGCCTGTGGCGCGAAGCGGCCGAGGGGAGGATCCCCGGCCACTACGCCGCCCAGGTGCAGCACCAGCTGATGGTCTCGGGCGCCTCAACCGCCCACCTGTGGGTGTATGCCGAGGGCGAGGGGCTGCTCGTCACCGTGCAGCGCGACGAGGAGCTGATGTCCCTGATCCGCGAAGCGTGGGACGCCTTCCAGCCGTATCTGGACAGCGACACCCCGCCGCCGCTTACAGACGCAGACTCGGCGCAGCGCGACGATCCAGCGTGGTCACAAGCCGCGCAGGACTACCTGATGGCGAAGCGGCAGGCGGAGGCTGCGGACGATGTACTGGAAGCGGCCAGGAAGGCACTGGTGGCGCTCTCGCGGCATCCGCGGGAGCAAGGCGCCGGCGTCAGCGTGGTGAGGCTGTGGAAGCCCGGGAACGTGGATTACAAGCGCATCCCGGAGTTGCGCGGTGTCGATCTCGACCGCTATCGCGGGGAAGGGAGGCAGGAGGTGAGGGTGACGGTGGTGAAGTGAGATCCCATCGGCGGCGTGGCGGCAGCAATACCGCCCGCCGCCGTGAATCTATCGAACCCTCATGCGGCTTCCTTCATGGTCTTGCGAGGCCGGCCGCCCAGTTTTCCATTGGCGCGGGCAGCAGCGGCCTTGGCCGGGCTCGCCACGCTGCCGCCGCGTTGTCCCAGTCGCGCCATCCACATCTTCGAGCCGAGAAAACCATCCAACAACGCAGGCAGGTAGATATCGGCATCGAGCTGCGGAAAATGGAGCCCCAATCCCGTCGGTGTGACCTCGATCTCGCGCAACTGGGCGGGTGTTGCCCGCGCCAGGCCCTGGGCATCGTGGGCCTTGAAGGACAGTTCCAGCCCCGTGCTCATCTCGATGATGATGCGGCCGCGATCGTAGCGCGCAGTTTTTGCAATGGGCGAAGAACGCAGGCGGGCGCGGCCGCGTCGATTGGCCTGCTCGATCTCGCTCTTAGGGATAGCCATGAATATTCCTCCATTCCTCGCACAACACTTCAACCTCGGCCTTCAATTCCGTCAGGAACGCGCCCAGCATTACCGGCTTGAAGCCGTAGTTTTCGCGCAGCTCTGGCGGCCCCTTCGGGCAGTTGAGCTTGAATACCGCCTCGCATCCTTCGCCAATGATATGCACATGCGCCGGGCGATGATCGTTCGGATAGACGACCACGCGGCAAGCTCCGATGCGTCTGATCGTTGGCATGCACAATCCTAACCGGTTGGGTTACTGGCGTCAACGCGCGCATGTGCGGCGACATTTTTCCTGTGGTGTTGTCCGGCAACAACACATGCAACGTGCGGTAGCAAACGAAAAACCGTACCGCAAACCGTACCGCAAAATAAAAAAGCCAGCTTTTGGCTGGCCTTCATTTCTTGATAAGTTCTTGTTTTTTAATGGTCGGGGCGGCGGGATTCGAACTCGCGACCCCTTGCACCCCATGCAAGTGCGCTACCAGGCTGCGCTACGCCCCGACTGAATGTGGATTATATCAGAGAGCGGGGAAATTGAATGCGCCACGCGCGCAATTCAGGCGCGTAACAATGCGATGATGTCGGCAATCTCGCGGCGCAGCGAATCTGCAGAAGCAGGCAGGTCCGTTTCAGCGATATGGTTTGTCAGTTCCTTTCCGGGAACTTCTTCGAGACGGTTGCGCGCACCGCTGATGGTAAAGCCTTCACGATAGAGCAGTTCGCGGATGCGGCGCACAAGCAGAACTTCATGGTGCTGGTAATAACGGCGGTTGCCGCGCCGCTTGACCGGCTTCAGCTGGGTAAATTCCTGCTCCCAGTAGCGCAGCACATGCGGCTTGACGCCGCACAGTTCGCTTACTTCGCCGATGGTGAAGTAACGCTTGGCCGGGATGGGGGGCAGGTCATCCTTGCTTGCCATGGCTGCTCAACTTCTCGACCGAGGCTTTGAGTTTCTGGCTGGCATGGAAGGTAACAACGCGGCGCGCAGTGATGGGAATTTCCTCGCCCGTCTTTGGATTGCGGCCGGGGCGCTGCGGTTTGTCGCGCAACTGAAAATTGCCGAAGCCGGAAAGTTTCACGCTCTCCCCTCGTTCCAGCGCCGTGCGGATTTCCTCGAAGAAGCCCTCGACCATGTCTTTCGCTTCGCGCTTGTTCAGACCAACTTTTTCAAATAGGAGGTCGGCGAGTTCCGCCTTTGTTAACGTCATTTCTGCTCCCTAAGAACGCAGCTTGGCAGCGAATTTTTGCGTGGCGGCTTCAATCATTTTGACCAACGCCGCATCGACTTCGCCATCAGAAAGTGTTTTCTCAGTATCTTGCATAACTACCCGAAATGCAAGACTTTTTTTGTTCGGCTCGACCCCTTTTCCCTGGTACACATCGAACAGGACAACCTCCCTGACAAAGGCAGGGGCGGCGGCAATTAAGCCTTCCAGCATAGCCTGGGCTGGCTGTTCCTGATCCACCACCAGTGCCAGATCGCGCACTACCGCCGGGAAGCGGGAAACCTCCCGGTACTTCGGCAGAGGCTGCTGCAAAACAGCGTCCAGATCCAGTTCGAGCACCACCGGGGCTGTACCCAGTTCGTATTTCTGCACCCACTGAGGATGCAATTCGCCGACCAGGCCGACTACTCTGCCGTGCAGGATCACGGAGGCGGACCGGCCAGGATGGAGGGCGGGATGGTCCAATCGCTCGAACCCGGCCAGCCAGGGGGCCAGCAACGCCTCGACATCGGCCTTGACGTCATAGAAATCTGCACGCCGCATCGGCAAACCCCACTGCTCTGGCGCTACCGGACCCGCGGCCAGGGCAGCGATACGCTTGGGTTGCAGGAAGCCTGCGACCTGGTCTCCCTGGCTGTCCCGCTGAAAACAGCGGCCGGTTTCGAACACCCTGACCCGTTCGATGCGCCTGTTCAGGTTATTCACGAGATTCGCTACCAGACCGCCAATCAAGCTGGACCGCATCACGCCCATCTGGCTGGCGATGGGATTGGCAAGTACTACCGGCTCGCGGTTTGCACAAAAGTCCTGCTCCCAGCCAGTCTCCACGAAACTGTAATTCACGACTTCCTGGTAATCGCGCCCCGCCAGCAAGCGGCGCAGGCGCCAGACGCTGCGCGCCAGCTCGTTCTGCGGCAGTATCGCAAGTGAGCCTTGCGGCAGTCGCGCGGGAATATTGTCGTAACCGTGGAGGCGCGCCAGTTCCTCGACGAGGTCTTCCTCGATGGCAATGTCGAAGCGGTGCGACGGCGGGGTCACGGTGAAGGTGTCACCTTCTTGCGTGAAGGGGAAATCGAGTCCCTTGAACAGCCTCGCCGCCACTTCGCCGCCCAGCCGGATGCCGAGGATTTTTTCGGCTCGCGACACGCGCACCCTCACCGCCTCGCGTTTCGGCAAATGACTGCGGTCGATCGCCTCCGTCACCGGGCCTGCCTGCCCGCCGCAGATCTCCAGTATCAGCTGGGTGGCCCGCTCCAGCGCCTCGCGCGTACTGGCAAAGTCGACGCCTCGCTCGAAACGATAGGACGCATCCGAGGAAAATCCCAGTGCGCGCGCCTTGCCGGCGACGGCGTCGGGAGCGAAAAAGGCACTTTCAAGGAAAAGTTCTGCGGTGGTATCGCCGATGCCGCTCTCCTCGCCGCCCATGATGCCTGCCAGGGCCAGCGCACGCCTGTCGTCGGCAATCAGGGCCGTATCGGCGGATGGTTCGACCGTCTGCCCGTTCAGCAGCAACAGCTGCTCGCCCGCTGCCGGGAAGCGGACATGCACCGCGCCATGGAGGCGTGCATTGTCGAAGGCATGCAGGGGCTGGCCCAGTTCGAGCATGACATAGTTGGTGACGTCGACCACGGCGCTGATGGAACGGATGCCGCTGCGCTCGAGGCGGCGCTTCATCCAGCCCGGCGTCGGCGCCTTCGGGTCGATGCCGGTCACCACGCGCCCGCAGTAGCGCGGACAGGCAGCCGGCGCATCCAGCACCACTTCGCGACGCCTTTCGACGGCGACCGCAGTTTCACGACCCACCGGCAGCGCCACGGGCACGCCCGTCAGGGCCCCCACCTCGCGGGCGACGCCTTTCAGGCTGAGGCAATCAGCCCGATTTGGCGTCAGCTTCAGGGTGAACAGCTTGTCGTCGAGCGCAAGATGGACGCGTATGTCCTCGCCCACCGGCGCATCGTCGGCCAGCGCCAGGAGGCCGCTGTGGTCTTCCGACAGGCCGAGTTCGCGGGCCGAGCAAAGCATGCCGAAGGATTCGATGCCGCGCACCCTGGCCGCCTTGATCTTGATGCCCGGCAATTCCGCGCCGACCAGCGCGCAAGGCACCTTCATTCCGGCGGAAACGTTCGGCGCGCCACAGACGATCTGCAGCGTGTCGCCCTGCCCGGCATCGACGCGGCAGAGCTTCAGTTTGTCGGCATCGGGGTGCTTTTCGACCGTCAGCACCTGCGCCACGACGACGCCGCCGAAGGCCGGCGCGACGCCCTGAAGGGCCTCGACCTCCAATCCCGCCATGGTGAGGCTGTGCGCCAGCTCGGCGCTGGTAAGCGGCGGATTGACAAACTCTCGCAGCCAGTTTTCGGAAAACTGCATGATTATCTGAATTGCGAAAGGAAGCGCAAATCGCCGTCGAAGAACAGGCGCAGATCGTTCACGCCGTAGCGCAGCATGGCCAGCCGATCCGGGCCCATGCCGAAGGCGAAGCCGATGTATTTCTCGCTGTCGATGCCGACATGCTTCAGCACGTTCGGATGCACCATGCCGCTGCCGGCAATCTCCAGCCAGCCGGTGTGACTGCAGACGCGGCAGCCATTGCCGTCGCAGAACACGCAGCTCATGTCGATCTCGGCGGAGGGTTCGGTGAACGGAAAGAACGAGGGGCGGAAGCGCGTGCGCAGGTCCGGCTTCTCGAAGAAATTTCGCAGGAAATCGGTAAACACGCCCTTGAGATCAGCGAAGCTGACGTTCTCGTCAATCCACAACCCCTCCACCTGATGGAACATTGGCGAGTGGGTGGCGTCGGAGTCGACGCGATAAACGCGCCCGGGCGCAATGATGCGGATGGGCGGCTTGTGCGTCTCCATGTAACGCACCTGGATCGGGCTGGTATGCGTGCGCAGCAACAGTCCTGGCGCATTTTCCAGGTAGAAGGTATCGTGCATCGAGCGCGCCGGATGATTCTCCGGCGTATTGAGCGCAGTGAAGTTATGGAAGTCGTCTTCGATCTCGGGGCCATCGGCGACGTCGAAACCGATCGAACGGAACAGCGCCTCGATGCGTTCCAGAGTGCGCGTCACCGGATGCAGGCCGCCAGTCGGCATCCCCCGGGCGGGCAAGGTGATGTCGAGCGCCTCGGTCTTGAGCTGCGCCTCCAGCGCGGCATGCCGCAACGCCTCGCGCCGACCAATCAATGCACTTTCGATGCGTTCCTTGGCACTGTTGATGGCAACCCCGGCAATCTTGCGTTGCTCCGGATCGAGCTTGCCGAGACCCTTCATCAGTTCGGTCACCGAACCGCTCTTGCCGAGATAGCGGGCTTTGGCCTGCTCCAGCGCCGCGGCATCGCCTATCCCAGCAAACTCAGCCGTCGCCTGTGCAACCAATTGTTCGATGTCACTCATGGCTCAAACGTAAAAAAAGGAGGCTTGGGGCCTCCTTTTTCCGCTTAGTTCGCGCTCAGGCGGAGAGGCTCGCCTTGGCCTGGTTCGCAATCTGCGCAAAGGCAGCCTTGTCGAATACGGCCAGGTCCGCCAGCACCTTGCGATCGACTTCGATGGATGCCTTCTTCAGGCCGTTCATCAGCACGCTATAGGTCAGCCCCAATTCGCGCGCTGCTGCATTGATGCGGACGATCCACAGTGAGCGGAACTGGCGCTTGCGCTGCCGGCGATCGCGATAGGCATACTGCCCCGCCTTCATCACCGCCTGTTTGGCAATGCGATAAACACTGCCCCGCCGGCCACGGTAACCCTTGGCCTGGTCCAGAACCTTCTTGTGGCGCGCGTGCGCCGTTACACCGCGTTTGACTCGTGGCATGGTCTGGTCTCCTTAGGCGTAGGGCAGCATGGCCCGGATGGAGGCGGTGTCCGAATCATGGACACTCGTTATCCCACGCAGGTGGCGCTTGGCCTTCGTGGTTTTCTTGGTAAGGATATGGCGCTTGAAGGCCTGGGAACGCTTGACGCTGCCCCCCGGCCGTACTTTGAAGCGCTTGGCAGCGCCCGATTTGGTCTTCATCTTCGGCATCAAAGAACTCCTTTTCTAACATGGCGCCAGGTGGCTCCCGATCGAGGAGCGCTTCTACAACCCGCAACCACTTGTGTGAACCTGTTGGCCGGTTCTTGCCGCTTTGCGCCTGCAAGGCGCGAAACTCAGTGCTTCAACTGCTTCTTGATTGGCGCCAGCACCATGATCAATTGGCGTCCTTCCATCTTGGGAAACTGCTCGACCGTGCCAAACGGCTCCAGGTCGGCTTTTACCCTCTCCAGCAGACGCACACCGAACTCCTGGTGCGCCATCTCCCTGCCACGAAATCGCAGGGTCACTTTCGTCTTGTCGCCTTCCTGCAGGAACCGCACAAGGTTCCGCAGCTTGATCTGGTAGTCGCCCTCGTCGGTACCGGGGCGAAACTTCACTTCCTTGACCTGAATCTGCTTCTGCTTGAGCTTGGCCTCGTGCGCCTTTTTTGCCTCGGCATACTTGAACTTGCCGTAATCCATGATGCGGCAGACCGGCGGTTGGGCCAGAGGCGCAATTTCAACCAGATCAACACCGGCGTCTTCGGCCATCTTCAATGCCGCCTGTACCGACACGATCCCGACCTGCTCACCCTCAACCCCGATCAGGCGTATCTCCGGGGCGTTGATCTCTTCATTCAGGCGCTGCGCCTTCTGCTGTGGCTGTGCGATGGTTCAAGTCTCCAAAATATCGAAAATCAGGTCGCCCCTGCCCGCGCATTGCGTTCTCGCGTCAGGCGTTCGACAAACGACTCGAGGGACATTTGCCCGAGGTCCTGTCCGCCCCGGGCACGCACGGCGACCAACCCTGCTGCCTTTTCCTTGTCGCCGACGACGACTTGATAAGGCAGCTTTTGCAAGCTATGTTCGCGTATTTTATAGCTAATTTTCTCATTGCGCAAATCCGCAACGGCCCGAAGGCCGGCCAGGCGTAGCTTTTCTGCAACAACTTCAGCGTAATCGGCCTGGTGCTCGGAGATATTCATGACCACCGCATGAACCGGAGACAGCCAGAGCGGGAAGGCGCCGGCGTGATGTTCAATGAGAATGCCGATGAAGCGCTCCATCGAGCCGAGGATGGCCCGGTGCAGCATGACCGGCTGGCGGCGGCTGTTGTCCTCCGCCACATACTCGGCGCCAAGGCGGCCCGGCAGGGAAAAGTCGAGTTGCAGCGTGCCGCACTGCCAGACGCGGTTAAGGCAGTCCTTGAGGGAAAACTCGATCTTCGGCCCATAGAAAGCGCCTTCGCCCGGCTGCAGGTCGTATGCAAGGCCCTTGGCGTCGAGCGCCTGCGC
Source organism: Rhodocyclaceae bacterium (assembly GCA_905339315.1). Classification (GTDB taxonomy): domain Bacteria; phylum Pseudomonadota; class Gammaproteobacteria; order Burkholderiales; family Rhodocyclaceae; genus Desulfobacillus. Next base: position 19,558 of record CAJPFL010000152.1, on the reverse strand, counting down.
CAGCGCCGCCTCGGCCCGGTCCCAGGTCTCGTCGGCGCCGATGCGCTTCTCCGGCCTCGTTGACAGCTTGACGAGAATGTCGCTGAAACCGAAGTCCGCATAGACCTTGCGCAACAGGTCGATGAAGGCGGCCGACTCGCCGAGGATCTGTTCCTCGGTACAGAAGATATGGGCGTCGTCCTGCACGAAGGCGCGCACGCGCATGATGCCGTGCAGCGCGCCCGAGGGCTCGTTGCGGTGACAGGAGCCGAATTCGGCCAGCCGCAGCGGCAGGTCACGGTAGCTCTTGATACCCTGGTTGAAGATCTGCACGTGGCCCGGGCAGTTCATCGGCTTCACCGCATATTCGCGTTCCTCGGCCCTGGTGGTGAACATGTGCTCGGCATAGTTCTCCCAGTGGCCGGAGCGTTCCCACAGGACGCGGTCCATCACCTGCGGCGTGCGCACTTCCAGGTAGCCGTTGGCAGAAAGCAGCCCGCGCATGTACTGCTCGACCTCCTGCCAGATCACCCAACCCTTGGGATGCCAGAACACCATTCCGGGGGCTTCGTCCTGCAGGTGGAAGAGATCGAGCTGCCGGCCCAGCTTGCGGTGGTCGCGCTTCTCGGCCTCCTCCAGCATGTGGAGATAGCCCTCGAGCTCGTCCTTCTTTGCCCAGGCAGTGCCGTAGATGCGCTGGAGCATCTCGTTGCGTGAATCGCCGCGCCAGTAGGCGCCGGCCAGCTTCATCAGCTTGAAGACCTTCAGTTTGCCGGTGGAGGGCACGTGCGGGCCGCGGCAGAGGTCGACGAAATCGCCCTCGCGGTAAAGCGAGACATCCTGATCGGCCGGAATCGAGGCAATGATCTCGGCTTTGTAGTGTTCGCCGATCGACTTGAAGAAGTCCACCGCCTTGTCACGCTGCCAGACTTCGCGCAGGACAGGAAAATCCTTCTTCGCCAGTTCGGCCATGCGCACTTCGATTTTCGCCAGGTCTTCGGGCGTGAAGGGTCGCTTGTAGGAAAAGTCGTAATAGAAGCCGTTCTCGATCACCGGGCCGATGGTGACCTGGGCATCGGGAAACAATTCCTTCACCGCATACGCCAGAAGGTGGGCGGTCGAATGGCGCAGGATCTCAAGTCCTTCCGCATCCTTGTCGGTGACGATGGCCAGAGCGCAGTCCCGTTCGATGCGGTAGCTGGTGTCGACCAGCCTGCCATCGACCTTGCCGGCCAACGCCGCCTTGGCCAGGCCGGCGCCGATCGCAGCGGCCGCTTCGGCCACCGTCACCGCTTGCGGGAATTCCCTCTTCGAACCATCCGGCAATGTAATCGTCAGCATTCCCAAACCGCCATAAACAACAAAAGCCAGAAAACCGAAGCCGCTTCGGCCCCCGTCCTCTGACTTCTGTTTTCGAATTGGTAGGCGCGATAGGACTCGAACCTACGACCCCCACCATGTCAAGGTGGTGCTCTAACCAGCTGAGCTACGCGCCTGAAAACAACGTTTCAGTGCAGGCTAATGCTCGCGCAAGCGAGCGCTATGCCGCAACTAAAGATGCGCATTGTAGCGGAAACCGCATGCTTTTCAAACAGCGGAGTGACGCTCAGGCTTTCGGTCCCTGCCAAACGCAGTTGCCCCTGCTTTCCTTGCCGATTTCCGCCAGTACCCGCTCATGCCCTGCCAGTTCCTCCGCACTGGCGCGCAACACGCGCAGGGCGGGACGCTCCGCCGGAAGTTCGGCTTGCAGGCCGGCTGCAGGCGCGGCCTCCAGCTCCATCACCAAGGTCTCCTGCCCCCGGGTCATGGCCAGATAGACTTCCGCCAGCAACTCGGCATCGAGCAGGGCGCCATGCAGCGTGCGGCCGGAGTTGTCGATGGCGTAGCGTTCGCACAGCGCATCCAGCGAATTCCTGCGGCCGGGATGCAGCTCGCGCGCCATCTTCAGCGTATCGACAATGCCAGAGCAGGCCTGCTCCAGCGGTGCCTGCTGCTGCAGGGCCATTTCGTTGTTGAGGAAGCCGATATCGAAAGCGGCGTTATGGATGATCAGCTCCGCCCCGCGGATGAACTCGAGGAAGGCGGCGACGATTTCGCCGAAGCGGGGCTTGTCCAGCAGGAATTCGCTGGAAAGCCCGTGCACCGCCATCGCCCCGGCTTCGACCTCGCGTTCCGGGTTGACGTAGCGGTGGAAGCGCTGCCCGGTCAGTTTGCGGTTGAGCAGCTCCACGCAGCCGATTTCGATGATGCGATCCCCCAGCCGGTAATCGAGGCCGGTGGTTTCCGTGTCGAGTACGATTTGTCTCAAGCGTGCCTGCCTTTCAGGGTTTCGATGCCCCGGCGTGCCAGCGCATCGGCACGTTCGTTTTCGGCGTGTCCGGCATGGCCCTTCACCCAGTGCCACTCGATACGGTGGCGGGAAGCCAGTTCGTCGAGTTCCCGCCATAGCTCGACGTTCTTCACCGGCTGCCGGTCGGCGGTGCGCCAGCCGCGCTGCTTCCAGGCGTGGATCCACTCGCTGATACCCTTCTGCACGTACCGGGAGTCGGTATGCACGCGGGCATGCACCGGCCGCTTGAGCGCCTCCAGGGCACGGATCACGGCCGTCAGTTCCATGCGGTTGTTGGTGGTATCCGCCTCGCCCCCGAAAATCTCCCGCTCATGCCCGCCCATCCTGAGCAGGGCGCCCCACCCGCCAGGGCCCGGATTACCGCTGCAGGCGCCGTCGGTGAAGATTTCCACGATCTCCGTCGCCGGACTCATTGACCATCCTTCTGTATTTTCTGCACTGCCGGCGCCAGCGCCTTGGCACGTGCCTTGCGGTCGTGCCAGGTCGGCGTGAGCAGGCGCAGGCCGTGCTGGCGCTTGATTCCCTGCAAAAGATACACCGCGCCGGCGATCGGCCACCAGCGGTCGCCGGCCAGTTCCATGAAATGCCAGCGGCGCAGCCATTTTTCCTGCGTCACTGCCGGCGAGTAACGGCCAAAACAGCCCGCCTGGGTCTCGAAACTGAGCAGCGTCAGGAGGTCCTTGAGGCGCCGCACGCCGAAATACTGCCCTTGCCACGGGAAAGCCGCATTGCGGCCGGCCAGGCGTCGCTTGATGCCCCAGAGACTGAAGGGATTGAAGCCGGAGATCAGCACCTGGCCTTCGGGAACCAGTACGCGTTCCACCTCGCGCAGGATCTGATGCGGATCGGCGGCAAATTCGAGAACATGCGGCAACACCACCAGATCGACGCTGTTCCCGGCCAGGGGCAGATGATGGGCATCGCCCAGCACGCCGGCCGGCATGGCGGAATCATAGTTGAAGCGCAGCGGCATGCGATTGGCGCGCAGGCAGTCGCATTGCGGCAGTCCGATCTGCACGGCGTTGAAACCGAAAATGTCGGCTACCATCTGGTCGAAGCGGCCCTGTTCCCATTCGAGGATGTACTTCCCCTGCGGGGTCTGCAGCCAGGCATCGATTGCTGGATTTGACATTTCGCTCCGAAGTCAGAGAATCGCGGTATGGACATCCAAGCTCTGCACGCCTTCGAGGACAATTATATCTGGCTGCTGCGGGACGGGCGCCGCGTCGTGGCGATCGACCCCGGCGACGCATCACCCGTGCTCCGCTATCTGGAAGAGCAGAACGCCAGCCTGGCCGCCATCCTGATCACGCATCATCACGGCGACCACACCGGCGGCATCGACGACCTGCTCTCGCGAAGCCCGGTTCCGGTATTCGGCCCCGCCGGAGAAGCGATCTCCGGTGTAACCGTGCCGCGGCGTGGGGGCGACACCGTCCACCTGCCGGAGCTGCAGGGCAGATTTCAGGTGATGGACGTTCCCGGCCATACCCGCGGCCATATCGCGTATTACGGCCATGGCGCGTTATTCTGCGGCGACACGCTGTTCGCCTGCGGCTGCGGCCGGCTGTTCGAGGGAACGGCGGAGCAGATGTGGGCTTCGCTGTGCAGGCTGGCCGCCCTGCCAGGCGAGACCCTGGTGTACTGCGCCCACGAATACACCCAATCGAACATCCGCTTCGCCCTCGCCGTGGAGCCCGGCAACGCCGCGCTGCAAATGCGCGCCCTGCGCGTGGCGCAACTGCGCGCCGACAAACAGCCGACGGTTCCCTTCAAGCTTGCAGAAGAGCTCGGAACGAATCCCTTTCTGCGCTGCGGAGAAGCGGAAGTGGTCGCTTCGGCCGAACGCCACAGCGGCGGGAAGCTGTCTGCGGACAGCCAGGTCTTCGCCGCGCTGCGCGAGTGGAAAAACGGCTTTCGCTGAGGTCTGCTGACACTGCTTCCCCGGTGCGAACTTCAGATTCCGAGCGCATCGCATGCCGGAAATTGACGACGCTGGCAGGCGACGGTAGCATTGGGCTTTCCTACGCCAAGGCGCAATGTTCAAGTTCCGACCGGCCCTGCCGGGAATCCTCGCCTGCCTCGTTTTCTGCCTGTTTTCCACTGTTGCCGCCGCCTCAGAGGAGGATCAAGCGGCCGTTGCCGCGCCGGCAGTCGCGGAAGCCTCGTCCTCCGAGCCCGTTACGACTATCGAACTCAGGGATGACCCGCCGCCCCTGGCGACGATCGACCTGACCCTGCCCCCCGACGATCTCTGGGGCCGTATCCGCAACGGGTTCGGCATGCCCGACATCGACAGTCCCCTGGTGCAGCAGCAGCAGGCCTGGTATCTCGCCCGTCCGGACTATCTGAGGCGCGTCGTCGAGCGCAGCCGTCGCTACATGCACCACATCATCGAGGAACTGGAAAAGCGCGGCATGCCGACGGAACTGGCCCTGCTACCAATCGTCGAGAGCGCCTACAATCCGATGGCCTATTCGCGCGCCCACGCCTCGGGCATGTGGCAGTTCATCCCCTCCACGGGCAAGACCTACCAGCTCGACCAGAACTGGTGGATGGACCAGCGCCGCGACATCATCGCCTCGACCAGTGCTGCCCTCGATTACCTGCAGTCCATCTATGAAATGCACGGCGACTGGCATCTGGCGCTCGCCTCCTACAACTGGGGCGAGAACGCCGTCGCGCGCGCCATCAACAAGAACCGGGCCAAGGGGCTTCCGACCGACTATCTGAGCCTGAGCATGCCCAACGAGACGCGCTGGTATGTGCCCAAGCTGCAGGCCTTGAAAAACATTATCGCCCGGCCGCAGCTGTTCAACGTCAGCCTCGACCCCATCCCCAACAAGCCGTATTTCCAGAGCATCGAGGTTGCCACTCACATCGACGTTGCCATCGCCGCGCGCCTGGCGGAGATGACCGTCGAGGAGTTTCTCGCCCTCAATCCGGCCTACAACCGGCCGGTCATCCTCGACAAGGGTGGCACCAGCATCGTCCTGCCGGCGGAGAAGGTCGAGGTTTTCCTCTCCAATCTCGAAGCCCACGACAAGCCGCTGACCAGCTGGCAGGCCTACACCATCAGGAAGGGCGAGAGTCTCGACAGCGTGGCAAGGAAGCATGGCCTGACGACGGCCCGACTCAGGCAGGTTAACGGCATCAGCGCAAGGATGCGCATCGGCCCGGGGCACACGCTGCTGGTACCGGCCAAGGAAGGGGCGTCCGCCGACAACCTGCTCTCCGTCAATCTTCCCGTGGCCACGCCGACGACCCGCAAGGCGCCTGGCAAAAGCAGCAAAAAGGCTGCAAGCAAGGGCGGCAAGCAGCCAGCCGGCAAAAAGCGTGCGCCCGCGAAGACCGTCAGCAAACAAAAATCGCCCGCCAGGAACTGATCTCGCTTTATTCGTAGAGGAAGCAGCGCACGCTGCGTGCCCCGCCGAGCAGCGTTTCGGCGGGGTAGGCCCTGGCGCACTGCGGCATCACCCGTGGACAGCGCGGATGAAAATGGCAGCCGGCGGGCGGATTGGCCGGCGACGGCATGTCGCCCTTGAGCACGATCACCGGGCGCTGCCCCTCGGCATCGAGGCGTGGCACGGCCGACAGCAGGGCTTCCGTGTAGGGATGCTTCGGGTCTTGCAGGATTTCCTCCACCGTCCCCCGCTCGACGATGCGGCCGAGGTACATCACCGCGATTTCGTGCGCCAGGTACTCCACGACGGCGATGTTGTGAGTGATGAACAGATAGGCAAGGCCGAGCGAGGCCTGCAGTTCCTTCAGCAGATTGAGGATCTGCGCCTGCACCGAGACATCGAGCGCGCTGGTCGGCTCGTCGCAGACCAGCAGGCGCGGCGCGACGGCCAGCGCCCGTGCAATGGCGATGCGCTGGCGCTGCCCGCCTGAAAACTCGTGCGGATAGCGCCCGCGCATCCCGGCCGACAGCCCGACCCGTTCCAGCAGTTCATCGATCCGCCTGTCGCGCGCAGCGCGACCGGACGCCGTGTCGAGGGCGGCCATGCCCTCCTCGATGATGTCGCCTACCCGCATGCGCGGATCCAGCGAACCATAAGGATCCTGGAACACGATCTGCATGTCCGCCCGCAGCGCGCGCAGGCGGGCCGGCGGCAGGGCGGTGAGTTCCTCGCCCTCGAAGCGCACGCTGCCGCCGGTCGGCCGCAGCAGTTGCAGGATGGCCTTGCCGGCCGTCGTCTTGCCGCAGCCCGACTCCCCCACCAGCGCCAGCGTGCGGCCCAAAGTCAGTCTCAGCGATACGCCGTCGACTGCCTTGACCTGCCCGGCGACACGCTGGAAAACGCCCTTGCGGATGGGGAAATGCATTTTCAGGTCGGCCACTTCCAGCAGTGGTGCACCGGCCGGCGGCGATGTGGCCCCGGTGTCCGTGCTGAAGGGCGCCACCGATGCTGCAGCACGGTGCCGGCCGCTCTCGCCGGCCTGCTCCGGATCGTACAGATGGCAGCGCACGGCATGGCCGTCCGACGCAACATGCCAGGCTGGCACTTCCTCCCGGCAGCGCGCCCAGGCGCGCGGACAGCGCTCGGCGAAGCGGCAGCCGGAAAAGATCGTCGTCAGCGGCGGGACACTGCCGGGGATGGTCTCCAGCGTGCCGCCGCGACGCTCCGGGCGGGGCAGCGCGGCAAACAGCTTGTGCGTATAGGGATGCTTCGGCGATGCGAAAAACGCCCCTCGCGCGGCAACCTCGACCAGCTCGCCGGCATACATCACGCCGACCCGCTGCGCCAGTTGCGAGACGATGCCCAGGTCGTGGCTGATGAGCAGCATGCCCATGTTGCGATCGCGCTGCAGCTGCCCGAGCAGTCCGAGCACCTGCGCCTGGATCGTCACGTCGAGCGCGGTGGTCGGCTCGTCGGCGATCAGCAGGCGGGGATCGCCGGCCAGCGCCATGGCAATCATGACGCGCTGCTTCATGCCGCCCGAGAGCTGGAAGGGGAACTCGTCGAGGCGCCGCGCCGGATCGGGAATGCCGACCGCGTCGACAAGCTCCAGGGCGCGCCGGCGCGCCGCCGTCCCCTGCATCGGGGTATGCCGTTCCAGCACCTCGACGATCTGCCGGCCGACGCTGAGCACCGGATTCAGGCTGGTGGCGGGCTCCTGGAAGATCATCGCCATCTCGCGGCCGCGCACATCGCGCATCTCGGCCTCGGAAAGCGCCAGCAGGTCGCGCCCGTCCAGCAGTACCTGTCCGCCGACTATGCTGCCGGCGTCCGGCAGCAGTCGCATCAGCGAGAGCGCCGTCATCGACTTGCCGCAGCCGGACTCGCCCAGCAGGGCGAAGGTTTCCCCCGCTTCGACGTCGAACGACACATCATCGACTGCGCGCACAATCCCGGCGGCGCTCAGCAAACAAGTTCGCAAGCCTTCGACGCGCAGCAGGCTCATGCCGCTTGTCCCTGTGCAGTAGCGGCGATGCGCCGACCGGCGATGCGCGGATCGAAGGCATCGCGCACCGCATCGGAGAACAGGTTGGCCGCCAGCACCAGGACGAACATGAAGGCGAAGGCCGCCACCAGCGACCACCACACCACCGGCTCGCGTGCCAGCTCCAGGCGCGCGGTGTTGATCATCGTGCCGAAGCTGATGGTGCTGGGGTCGACGCCGATGCCGATGTAGGACAGCACCGCCTCGGCCAGCACCAGGCCGGAAAAATCCATCACCACCGCGATCAGCACGATGTGCATGACGTTGGGCAGGATGTGGCGGCCCATGATGCCCGTCGCCGATGCCCCGAAGGCCTGCGCCGCCTGAACATAATCGAGCTCTCGCAGCTTGAGGGTTTCCGCCCGCAGCAGTCGGCACAGGCCCGTCCAGCTGGTCACGCCGAGGATGAAGCAGAGCGCCAGCAGGCGCGCGTCGGCGCGCTGGGCGGATGTGGCGAACCAGTCCGGATGCGTGTCGATCACCACCTGCATCATCAGCACCGAGGCGGCGATCAGCAGCACGCCGGGGATCGAGTTGAGCGTCGTGTAGAGGTACTGGATTACGTCGTCCACCCAGCCGCCGAGATAGCCGGCGACGATGCCCAGCGCCACCGCGAAGGGCAGCATCGCCAGCGTGGTGATGGTGCCGATCACGAGGCCGGTGCGGATGCTCTTCAGGGTGAGGTAGAGCACGTCCTGGCCGACCTTGTCGGTGCCGAATACATGGTAGCCGCCGGCCAGCGCCGCGACGGGGCCGCCGAGCAGCAGCAGGACCGCCAGCGTGGCCAGCACCGCGTTCCAGGCAAATTGCGTCTCGCCGCGCCGGATGCGGCGCCAGGCCGCCGGCCAGCCCACGCCCCAGCGCAGGGCGGCCGCCTGCACCGCGATCGCCGCAAAAGTCAGTCCCGCCAGCACGGCGAAGGCGAGTCCGCGCGCTACCTTCCATGACACATCGCGCGCCCACTCTTCGACGGGATCCTGGAGATGTGCGCCGCCGTGCCTGAGGCGGGGAAACACCCGCGCCTGTGTGCCGTCCGGCAGCTCCACCGTCTCCCGGGCATACAGATGGGTCGCCAGCGGCGCGGAGTAGGTCTTCTCGGTGCCGGATCTCAGCGGCAGCAAAAGTGCATCGAGCGCGCTGCGCACCTCGCTGCTGTAACCATTGGCGGGCTGTCCGGCGACGGCTTCCAGGCGCGGCCGGTAGTGCAGCGAGTCGAGCAGGCCGAGGACGATGAAGGCCGCCAGCACCGTCAGCGCCGCCATGCCGGCGCGGCTCTCGCCGACACGGCGCCAGGAGGCCAGCAAATACTCGCGACGGCCGATGTAGAACCCCGAGCCGATGCCGCAGGCGATCAGCAGGAAGACGAGGGCGTCGGTCCACAGGATGATCGGCATCACTGCAGCCTCACTCTCGGGTCGACCAGGGTGTAGGACAGGTCGGTCAGCAGCAGGCCGACGATGTAGAGTACCGAGCCGATGAAGACCATCGCGCGCACCACGGCGAAGTCCTGCGCATTGATGGCATCGATGGTGTACGAGCCCAGCCCGGGAATGCCGAAGAAGGATTCGACCAGCAGCGAGCCCATGAAGAGCAGCGGGATCACCACCACCACGCCGGTGAGGATCGGGATCATGGCGTTCTTCAGCACGTGGCGGAACAGCACCGCCATCTCCGACAGCCCCTTGGCGCGCGCCGTGCGCACGTAATCCTTGCCGATCTCCTCGAGGAAGATGGTGCGGTACCAGCGCGTGCTGCTGCCGATGCCGGCCACCATGCTGATCAGCACTGGCAGGATCAGGAAGCGCGCGGCATCCAGCCCGCCGGCGTAGCCCGAGATCGGCACCAGGTGCCAGATCTTGCTCACCAGGTATTGCCCGCCGATGATATAGAACAGGCTGGAGATCGACATCATGGCGACGCAGGCCACCACGCCCCAGAAATCGAGATAGGTGGCGCGGAAAAAGGCCAGCACCAGGGCGAAGGACACCGTGACGAAGAGGCCGAGCAGGAACACCGGCACGGCGATCGCCAGGCTCGGGCCCATGCGCGTCTTGATCTCGTGCCCGATGTCGCGGCCGTCGTCGGCTCGTCCGAAGTCGAAGACAAACAGTTTCACCGACTTCTCGAAGAAGATGGTGCGCGTGACCTTGCCGGCACCCTCGGCCGCCTCGTTGTAGAGCAGCGGCTGGTCGTAGCCCCGCTCCGCCTTCCACTTCTGGATGGCCTCCGGCGTGACGCGCTTGATGCCAAGCTGCATGCGCGCCATGTCGTCGGGCGTGTTCACCACGAAGAACAGGGTGAAGGTGAGGAGGTTCACGCCGATCAGGATCGGCAGGGCATAAAGCAGGCGGCGGACAATGTAGGCCAGCATCAAGTACGCCCTTTCGACTGCTCCCGCCGGCGCCAACCCCATGCCGCCGGCGCCGCGCTGGCGGCGAGGACGGCGGCAAGCAGGCCGAGCGGCCACAGCACCGGCCGGTTCCACTCGGCCCGCAATCTCTCGCGTCGCGCCGCATCGATCTTCCGGTACTTGAGGCCGTTCCTCGCCATGTTGTTGGGCTTCAGATTCCCCACCCAGTCGTGATGCAGGCTGTAGTCCTTGGGATGGAAGCCGAAGGACCAGGGCGCATCCTCGCGCAGGATGGCCAGCATGCGGTCGATCAGGGCCTGGCGCGCCGGGCCGTTCTCCATGTGCTTCACCTGCTCGAAGAGCCGGTCGTATTCCGGGTTGGCGTAGTTGGCGGCGTTCTCACCCTGGAATTTCGCCCGGCTCTGCGCGCCATGGAACAGGAAGAGGAAATTCTCCGGGTCGGGATAGTCGGCGTTCCAGCCCCAGACGAAAATCTGCGCCGCGCCCTTGCGCACCTTCTCCTGGAAGCGGTTGTAGTCGGTGCCGCGGATTTCCAGTTGCAGGTCGAGCTTGGCGAACTGCTTGCGGTACCAGTCGAGGCGCGGCTTGTCGCCCGGGCCGCGGTCGGTGGTGTCGAGGTAGAGCACCAGCGGCTGGCCGCTCTTCGCCTCGCGCCCGTCCGGGTAGCCGGCCTCGGCGAGCAGCTGCTTCGCCGCCTCGATCGATTTGCGCCGCGGCGCATCGCCCACCCAGTCGTACACGACCGGGTTGATGCCTTCACCGCCCGTCCGGAAGCCGAAGATGCCGGGCGGGATCGGACCCTGTCCGGGAATGCCGCGGCCGTTGGCGAAGATGGAGATGAACTCTTCCCAGTCGAGCGCGATGGAGATCGCCTGGCGCAATTTTCTTGCGCGCTCGCGGCCGGGCGCATCGGCCTGGCCGCCGCCGACGACCGGGTCGAGCCAGTTGAAGGCGAAATAGCGCGTGGCGGTACCGACCGAAGCCTCCAGCTTGATGCCCTTTGACTTCATTTCCGGGGAAACACTGGCCTCGCCCTCGACCGAGATGCGCACCGCCTGGTCGAAGCTGTCGGAACTGATGCCGGAAAAATCGTAGTAGCCCTGCAGGAACTTGTTCCAGTAGGGAATGCCCTCGCGCTCGCGCGAGAACACCACCCTGTCGATGAAGGGCATGCGTTTGCCGGCGTCGGCGAGCAGGCTGGCAGAAGCATCGCCCGCCTCGCCTTCGGCGGGATAGGCCTCGCCGCGGTAGTTCGGGTTGCGTTCCAGCACCATGCGGGCGTTGGGATTGTTCTCCGTCAGCATGTAGGGGCCGGTGCCGACCGGGTACCAGTCGAGCGTCAGGTTCTTCTCGGCCATGCCGGCCTGGGCGTAGAAGCGGTCGGCCTCGATTGGCACCGGTGCGAAGAAATTCATCGCCAGCCAGTAGGCAAACTGCGGATAGCGGCCCTTGATGCGGATGCGGTAGCGGTACTTGTCGACCAGTTCGACGCCGGCGAGTTGAAACTTCGACAAGTCGAGCCAGGCATTCCCGGTTCCGGAGGCAGCCAGTGCCTTGTCCTCGGTCTTCAACGTCTCGGCGAACGCCTTCAGGCCGACGATGTATTCGCTCATCAGGCCGAACACCGGCGAGTGCAGGCGCGGATGGGCGAGGCGCTTGATCTGGTAGGCATAGTCCTCCGCCGTCAGTTCGCGCGTGCCGGTCTGAGGGAAGTCGCGCAGCGAATAGATGCCTTTCAGATCATCCGGCTTGAGATTGTGGTAGAGCAGCTTTCCGTCCGGGTCGCGCGCAAAGGCGGGATGCGGCTGATAGAGGATGCCCGGCCGGATGCGGATCTCGTACAGCGTGTGGGCCACGCGTGGCGAATCCGCCGGCACCTCGCGTCCGGCCGCATCCACGCTGCGCGGCCGCGGCAGGGCCTCGGCCGTCAGCGGAATCAGGGTATAGGGACGCTTCAGGTAGTGGTACTGCAGCGGCGGCTCGTAAATCTGCGCATTGAATTCGGCCTCGTCCTCGCTGTAGGACTGCACCGGATCGAGATGCTTGGGCCGCTCGGTAAAGGCGCTGTAGAGAATGTTCCGGCCAGTCTCCTGCGCCGGATAGGGATTATTCCAGACCTCGCCGCAACCGGAGAGGAATACAGCAAAGGCCAGCAGCCAGGCGTGCATCGGCGAATCGCGCATCGTGCGAAGAGTGTAGCCGAAGGGCCAATTGGCGTCATCTGCGGCGCTCCGCTATAATCACACAGTCATTTTACGGGATTCGACGATGGGCTTTCTCGCTGGAAAACGCATCCTCATCACCGGCCTGCTATCCAACCGCTCGATCGCCTACGGCATTGCCAAGGCCTGCCATCGCGAGGGCGCAGAACTGGCCTTCACCTACCAGAACGACCGGTTCCACGAACGGATTACGAAGTTCGCCGAGGAATTCCGCAGCAAGCTGATCTTCCCCTGCGACGTCGCGGAGGACGCGCAGATCGATGCCCTCTTCACCGAACTCGGCAAGCACTGGGACGGCCTCGAAGGCCTGGTGCATTCCATCGCTTTCGCGCCGAGCGAGGCCATCGAGGGCGACTTTCTCGACGGCATCACGCGCGATGCCTTCCGCATCGCCCACGACGTGTCCTCCTACAGTTTCCCGGCGCTCGCCAAGGCGGCGCGGCCGATGTTGCTGAAGGGACGCAATCCTGCGCTGCTGTGCCTGTCCTACCTCGGCGCCGAGCGCACCCTGCCGAACTACAACACCATGGGCCTGGCCAAGGCCAGCCTCGAAGCCGCCACACGCTACCTCGCCTTCTGCCTCGGCCCGCAGGGCATTCGCGCCAACGCCATCTCGGCCGGCCCGATCAAGACCCTGGCCGCTTCCGGCATCGGCAACTTCGGCAAGCTGCTGGCCTATAACGCGCACCATGCGCCGCTCAGGCGCAACGTGACCATCGAGGAAGTCGGCAATGCCGCCGCCTTCATGCTGTCCGATCTCGCCAGCGCCATCACCGGTGAAATCCTTTACGTCGACGGAGGCCTCAACACCACCGCCCTCGGAAACCCGGAACCGCTGCCGTAAAGCGACATTGCCAGAAAAGAAACGGGCTGCCTTGGCAGCCCGTTTAGCTTGCAGGAGATCGCGCCGCTTAGAACTTGCCGCTCTTCTTCGGCCGGCTAGGCGCAGTAGCCGGAGCAGGGGCATCCTGGTCATCACCCTTGGCCAGCGCAGCCTTGTCGATTTTCACGCCGTAGCGTTGCCGCAACGCGGCCAGGTAGGCGTTAAAATCCTCGGCGCCAGCCAGTTGCGCCAGTTGTCCCCGCTGTGCCTTGGCGCGCGGATCGGCTGCGTTCCTGGCAGCACCGGAATTGACTTGCGAGATGCGGTAGAGAACGTACGCTCCATTCGGCAGCTGCGTCCCTGCATAGGCGGGCAGCTTGTCGGCGGGCGCCTTGAAAATGACGCGCTGCGCTTCGGCCGCCAGGCCGCGCATCGGTTGCCGCACGACGGTCTGCGGCTGGGTCCAGGAGATGGCCACCGCCTCACCCATGTTCAACCGGGCCAGTTTCGCTTCGCCTTCCTTCTGCGCCAGGCGGGCCGATTCATCTGCTGCCAGGTTTTTCTCGATCTCTGCCTTGACGGCTTCCAGGGGACGCAATTCAGCCGGCCGCACCTCGACAACGCGCGCCGCCACCAGGGTGTTCGGCGCAACCTCGATGGCGTTGGTGTTGCGCTTGTTCTTCAGGGCGTCATCGGAAAACAATGCCGCGAACAGCTTTTCATTGCTTGCCAGGGGCCCCGCTGCGGCACGGTTCTGCTGGTCGAACAAACCCGTCTGCCGTAGCGGCAGCTTGAACGTCTCCGCCGCCGGCTTCAAGCTGTCGGCCTGTTCGTAAACCAGGTTCGAAAAAGACTCGGCCGCCTCTGCGAATTTTCTGCCCGCAGCCTGGAGCTTGAGCTCCGCCGCGATTGAATCGCGCGCCTCCTCCAGGCTACGCACCTTGCCGGGCTTGATGCCGGTCAGGCGGATGATATGGAAGCCGAATTCGCTGCGCACCACATCGCTGATCTGGTTTTCCTTAAGCGAAAAAACTGCCTCCTCGAAGGGTTTGACCATGGCACCGCGAGGAAAGAAACCGAGATCGCCGCCCTTCGCCGCCGATCCGGGATCCTGCGAATGCTCCTTTGCCAGCCGGGCGAATTCCCCGGGAGTCCGCTTCACCTGCTGCAGGATTGTCTCGATCCTGGCACGGGCCGCCTTCTGCTCGGCCTCGGGCGCGTCTGCCGGCATCTGGATGAGGATGTGGCTGGCACGGCGCTCCTCCTCGGTTGCGTAATTCTTCGCATTCTTTTCGTAGGCGCTCTTGATGTCGTCCGGACTGATCGTCGTCTGCTCGGCAAGGGCTTCGCGGCTCAGCACGACAAACTCGGCACGGATCTGCTGCGGTATCTCGAACAGCTTGCGATTCTTCTCGTAGAATTCCTTGACGGCTTCCACCGAAATCTTCAACTGGCCGGCATGCTGCTCGGGGCGGATGATCGCTTCGCTCACCTGCCGCTCCTCAAGCTGAATGGCGATCACCCGTTCAGCTGCGGCACCGGAAACCACGGCGGTATCGGACACCGCCTGGACCAGTTGCTGCAGCGTCAGGTCCTGGCGCAGCTTGGCTTCGAAACCGGCCTGGGTCAGGCCCTGGGCGCGCAGCGCCTGCTCGTAGCGGCGCTTGGAAAACTGACCGTCCTCCTGCAGGGCCGGGATGGAACTGATCACTTGGATCAGCTGCGCATCACTGGCCGTAAGGCCCGATTTCGTCGCATGCAACAGCAACAGGCGCTGGGTCACCAGCGAGTCGAGCATGGCCAGGCGCGCTTCCGGCGTTTCCAGCATGGCCGGATTGAACTCTCGCCCCAGTTGTCCCCGCAGGCGTTCCTGCTGGTCGCGCATTGCCAGGGAAAACTCCTGGCGTGAAATCGGGCTGCCTCCGACCTTCGCCAGCTCGTCAGTACCACTGCTGCTGCGGAAATAGGAATCCACGCCCCAGAAGGCGAATGGCAACGTGATCAGAGCCAGGAAAACCTGAACAATCCGCTTGTTGTTGCGAACCGCGTCAAACATGATCGATTACCCGTGTCGATAGGGAAATACTAAGAAAAAAGGCGAACTCGCGTTCGCCCTTTCCTGCGGTGTTGGCGGAGTGGACGGGACTCGAACCCGCGACCCCCGGCGTGACAGGCCGGTATTCTAACCAACTGAACTACCACTCCTGAGTCCTGCTGTCCCAGCCGTGATCGTCACAAACCCCGGCTGGTGGGTGCTGACGGGATCGAACCGCCGACATTCGCCGTGTAAAGGCGACGCTCTACCAGCTGAGCTAAGCACCCGCTTGCTTTCGCCGCCAGCGCCAGGCGGCCCAGCAAAAGCGCGCTAGTTTACCGCATCTTTCAGCGCTTTTCCAGCGCGAAACTTGGGTACGCGCGCTGATTTGATCTTGATCGTCGCGCCGGTGCGCGGGTTGCGGCCGCTGCGCGCTGCGCGCTTGCCTACATAAAACGTGCCGAAACCGACCAGCGTCACCATGCCCCCCTTTTTCAGCGAGGTCCTGATGGCACCAACGGTGGCGTCCAGCGCCCGGCCGGCGGCGGCTTTGGAGATATCGGCCGACTTGGCGATTTGGTCGATGAGTTCGGATTTGTTCACAAAAGCCCCCTCTGCTTTGGATAGGTGAATGACTGACCATGAAGGACGAAGGCGCTTTATAGCAAGCTGAAAAACCCCGTGTCAAGCAACTTTCTGGAGGTGAGGCAAAGATTTTCAGAGGAGAAACGCGCAATGCCCTGCCGCAGCTTCGCGCCAGGGCATTGCGCAGGACGGTTCAGTGCGTGATCAGATTCGAGGCTGCTGCGGCCTCGCCTGCGGCGACCGCGGCCACCTCGGCGGATTCAGGCAGCGGTTCGGGCTTGCGCTCGAGGGCAAGTTCCAGCACCTGGTCGATCCATTTCACGGGAATGATCTCGATCGTGTTCTTGATGTTCTCCGGGATGTCGACCAGGTCCTTGACGTTTTCCTCGGGAATCAGGGCCGTGCGGATGCCGCCGCGCACCGCGGCCAGCAGTTTCTCCTTCAGACCGCCGATCGGCAGCACTTCACCCCGCAGCGTGATTTCGCCCGTCATGGCGACATCGGCGCGCACCGGGATACCCGTCAGGACCGACACCAGCGCCGTGGAGATGGCGATTCCGGCCGACGGGCCATCCTTCGGCGTCGCACCTTCGGGCAGGTGGATATGGATGTCGCTCTTCTGGTAGAAGTCCTCCGAGATGCCCAGCACCTTGGAGCGCTTGCGCACCACCGACAGCGCTGCCTGGATCGACTCCTGCATCACCTCGCCCAGCTTGCCGGTGGTCATGGTCTTGCCCTTGCCGGGCAGCACCACCGCCTCGATGGTGAGCAGTTCGCCGCCGACCTCGGTCCAGGCCAGTCCGGTCACCTGCCCGACCTGGTTCTCCTTCTCCGCCATGCCGAAGGAGTACTTGCGCACGCCAAGGTACTTGTCGAGATTGCGGGCGTTCACCACCAGCTTGCTGTGACGCTTCTTCAGCACCAGGGACTTCACCACCTTGCGGCAGATCTTGGAGATCTCGCGCTCCATGCTGCGCACGCCGGCCTCGCGCGTGTAATAGCGCACGATGTCGCGCAGCGCGTCCTCGGTGACCGACAGTTCCTCCTTCTTCACGCCGTTGTTCTTCAACTGCTTGGGCAGGAGATAGCGCTGGGAGATGTTGACCTTCTCGTCCTCCGTATAGCCTGACAGTCGGATCACTTCCATGCGGTCGAGCAGCGGCGCCGGGATGTTCAGGGTATTGGCGGTGGCGACGAACATCACGTCGGAAAGGTCGTACTCGACCTCGACATAGTGGTCGACGAAGGTGGAGTTCTGCTCCGGATCCAGCACCTCCAGCAGGGCCGAGCTCGGATCGCCGCGGAAATCCTGGCCCATCTTGTCGACCTCGTCGAGCAGGAAGAGTGGATTCTTCACGGCAACCTTGGTCATGTTCTGCAGGATCTTGCCGGGCATCGAACCGATGTAGGTGCGGCGGTGGCCGCGAATCTCCGCCTCGTCGCGCACGCCGCCAACCGACATGCGCACGAACTTGCGGTTGGTGGCGCGGGCAATCGACTGGCCGAGCGAGGTCTTGCCGACGCCGGGCGGGCCGACCAGGCAGAGGATCGGCGCTTTCAGCTTGTCAACGCGCTGCTGCACTGCAAGGTACTCGAGGATGCGTTCCTTGACCTTCTCGAGCCCGTAGTGATCCTTCTCCAGCACCTTCTCGGCAGCGGAAAGATCCTTGCTGATGCGGCTCTTCTTCTTCCACGGCAGGTTGGTCAGCGTCTCGATGAAATTGCGTACGACCGTCGCCTCGGCCGACATCGGCGACATCAGCCGCAGCTTCTTCAGCTCTGACTGCGCCTTGTTCAGCGCCTCCTTGCTCATGCCGGCAGCCTTGATTTTCTTTTCCATCTCGTCAAGGTCGGCGCCCTCCTCGCCCTCGCCGAGTTCCTTCTGGATGGCCTTTACCTGCTCGTTGAGGTAGTACTCGCGCTGGCTCTTCTCCATTTGGCGCTTGACGCGGCCGCGAATGCGCTTTTCCACCTGCAGGATGTCGAGTTCCGTTTCCAGTTGGGACAGCAGCCTCTCGAGCCTGGCGCCGACATCGAAGACTTCGAGGATTTCCTGCTTCTGTTCGAGCTTGAGCGGCAGGTGCGCGGCGATGGTATCGGCCAGACGTCCCGCTTCCTCTATGCCGGCCAGCGATGTCAGGATTTCCGGCGGAATTTTCTTGTTCAGCTTCACATACTGGTCGAACTGGGCAATGATGGCGCGCCGCATTGCCTCGACTTCGTGCGTCGCCCGTTCATCTGCGGGCAAGGGCATCAGCATCGCCGTGAACATCGCGTGCTCATCCGTTATCCGTTCGATGCGGGCACGCTGGCCGCCTTCGACCAGCACCTTGACCGTGCCGTCCGGCAGTTTCAGCATCTGCAGGATGTTGGCCACGCAGCCGATTTCGTACATGTCCTCGACGCCAGGTTCGTCCTTGGCCGCCGATTTCTGCGCAACCAGCAGGATGTGCTTGCCTGACTCCATGGCGGTCTCGAGGGCCTTGATCGATTTCGGCCGTCCGACGAACAGCGGAATCACCATGTGGGGAAAGACCACTACGTCCCTGAGGGGAAGCAGCGGGAGTTCGATTCGTTCTGCGGGGAGGTCAAGCGCGCTTGACATGATGTTTATCCTTTATGGAGACAGCCGTCACATGAATGTTGGGGGCAACGGCAAAAAATCAAGAAAACTTGCGGCAGCCCGAAGGCGTAGTTTCAGTGAAGGCCAATCTTCAGGTTACGCCGTAACTAAGACCAGGTAAGGCCAGCTGAAACAATCAGTTGGAACCGGCCACCTTGGGCTGGTCGGCATAGATCAGGATCGGCTTCGAGGCGCCCTCGATCATGCCCTCGTCTACCACCACCTTGGAGACATTCTCCATGTTGGGAAGTTCATACATGGTATCGAGCAGCACCGACTCGAGAATCGAGCGCAGGCCGCGCGCGCCGGTCTTGCGCTTGAGCGCGCGACGGGCAATCGCCTGCAGGGCTTGCGGACGGACTTCGAGTTCCGCGCCTTCCATGGCAAACAGCTTCTGGTACTGCTTGATCAGGGCATTCTTCGGCTCGACGAGGATCTCCATCAGCGCCGCCTCGTCCAGTTCATGCAGCGTGGCCACCACCGGCAGGCGGCCGACGAACTCCGGAATCAGGCCGAACTTGATGAGATCCTCCGGCTCGATCATGCGCAAGGTCTCGGAAACGTCCTTGCTGTCGCGACTCTTCACCTCGGCGCCAAAGCCGATGCCGGCCTGCTCCGTGCGGTTGCGGATGACCTTGTCCAGCCCGTCGAAGGCGCCACCGCAGACGAACAGGATATTGGTGGTATCGACCTGGACGAAGTCCTGGTTCGGGTGCTTGCGTCCGCCCTGCGGCGGCACCGAGGCGATGGTGCCCTCGATCAGCTTGAGCAGTGCCTGCTGCACGCCCTCGCCCGAGACGTCGCGGGTGATCGACGGGTTGTCGCTCTTGCGCGAGATCTTGTCGATCTCGTCGATGTAGACGATGCCCTGCTGCGCCTTCTCGACCTCGTAGTCGCACTTCTGCAGCAGCTTCTGGATGATGTTCTCGACGTCCTCGCCGACATAGCCGGCTTCGGTCAGCGTCGTGGCATCGGCCATGACGAAGGGCACGTTGAGCAGACGCGCCAGGGTCTGGGCCAGCAGGGTCTTGCCCGAGCCGGTGGGGCCGATGAGGAGGATGTTGCTCTTGGCGAGCTCCACGTCCTCGTTGCCCTTTTCCCGATGGCGCAGGCGCTTGTAGT
>CAJPFL010000151.1 GCA_905339315.1 Rhodocyclaceae bacterium | reverse complement strand
GCGCCGCTGGCGTGGACCAAGACCTTCGCCATGGCCGGCGCGGCGCTGCTGTCGATCACGCTGGTGCCGGTGCTGATGCTGCTGTTCATCCGCGGCCGCATCCTGCCCGAGGCGCGCAATCCGGTGAACCGCTTCCTCATCTGGGCCTACCGGCCGGCCATCGCCTGGGTGATGCGCCGCAAGGGGCTGACCATCGCCCTGGCCGCCGTCTCGCTGGGACTGACTTTTTATCCGGCCAGCAAGCTCGGCTCGGAGTTCATGCCGACGCTGAACGAGGGCACGCTGTTCTACATGCCGACCTCGCTGCCCGGCATGTCGATTACCAAGGCCGCCGAGCTGCTGCAGACGCAGAACAAGATCATCAAAAGTTTCCCGGAAGTGGCCTCGGTCTACGGCAAGGCCGGCCGCGCCAACACCGCCACCGACCCGGCGCCGACCGAGATGTTCGAGACGGTGATCAACCTCAGGCCGGAAGCCGAATGGCGCGCCGGCATGGACATCGACAAACTGATTGCCGAGATGGACAAGGCGCTGCAGTTCCCCGGCGTCTCGAACGCCTGGACCATGCCCATCAAGGCGCGCATCGACATGCTGTCCACCGGCATCCGCACGCCGATCGGCATCAAGGTGTTCGGCAAGGACCTCGCCGAGATGGAGCGGCTGGCGAAGGAGATCGAGGCGGTGGTGAAGGCCGTGCCGGGCACCACCAGCGCCTTCGCCGAGCGCATTACCGGCGGCTTCTACCTCGACATCGCGCCGGAGCGCGAGCAGCTCGCCCGCTACGGCCTCGCCGTCGGCGACCTGCTCGACGTCATCGGCACCGCGCTCGGCGGCGAGATGGTCACCACCACCGTCGAAGGCCGCGAGCGCTACGGCGTGGCGGTGCGCTATCCGCGCGAGCTGCGCTCAGACCCGGAGCGCATCGCCCGCGAGGTGCTGGTGCCGACCATGGACGGCGCGATGATCCCGCTCGGCCAGGTGGCGAAGGTGTCCATCGCCCAGGGCGCGCCGGCCATCCGCACCGAGAACGCGCTGCTCTCCGCCTACATCTACGTCGACATCCGCGACCGCGACATCGGCGGCTACGTCGCCGAAGCGCAGCGGGCGGTGGCGGAGAAGGTGAAATTCCCGCCGGGTTATTACGTCGCCTGGAGCGGCCAGTTCGAGTACATGGAGCGCGCCATCGCGAAAATGAAGATCGTCATCCCGCTGACGCTGCTGACCATCTTCCTGCTCCTCTACCTCAATTTCCGCCGCCTGACGGAAACCCTCATCGTCATGCTCTCGGTGCCCTTCGCCCTGGTTGGCGGCGTCTGGCTGATGTGGCTGCTCGGCTACAACCTTTCCGTGGCGGTGGCCGTCGGCTTCATCGCCCTGGCCGGCGTCGCCGCCGAGACCGGCGTGGTGATGCTCATCTACCTCGACCATGCCTGGAAGGCCGAGCAGGAAAAGTCAGTCTCCGCAGGACGGCGAGCGGGAGCGGCGGAACTCTACGCGGCGGTGATGGAAGGCGCCGTTGAGCGCGTGCGGCCGAAGATGATGACCGTCGTCGCCATCATGGCCGGCCTCCTGCCCATCATGTGGGGCACCGGCACCGGCTCCGAAGTCATGCGCCGCATCGCCGCGCCGATGGTCGGCGGCATGGTCTCCTCGACGATCCTGACCCTGATCGTGATTCCGGCGATCTATGCGCTGGTGAAGGAGAGGCGGTTGGGGTGAAGGCGCGAGCGAACGGTTACCGGCCCTGTTTTGTGCCACCGCTGGTTTTTTTGGCAGGCTTCTTCACTGGTTTCTCTTCCGGCTTCTGGTAGTCGCCGAGGACGCCTTTCAGGGGACAGATCTTGAGCGCCGGGCATTTCTGGCAGCCGGCGACGATGGCGATGGGGCATAGGGTCATCTGGGTTCTCCCTGGTTCGGTGGGGGCGTGGGGTGGCGGAGGGACGGGCCTCCATGAAGGCTGCCGTGCAGTTGGGGTACTCGGGGATTGTAGGCCTGTGCGGGAGCGAGTCAATCGCCGGCAGGATTGCCGCAAGCGAAGGCGACCGCCGCGTAGGCGCGCGGTCGCCTCAACGCAAGGCGAATCGGCCTGGAAGTTGCGTCCCGCCTGGCTTCCAGGCTATCG
>CAJPFL010000150.1 GCA_905339315.1 Rhodocyclaceae bacterium | reverse complement strand
TTTGAAAGGAACCCCGATGGACGACGTACAGAACCTCCTCAAGGAACAGGTTTCCACCCACCCGGTGGTGCTCTACATGAAGGGCACGCCGACGTTTCCGCAATGCGGCTTTTCCGCCAAGGCAGCGCAGATCCTCAAGCTGTGCGGCGTCAAGCACTACCATTCGGTGAACGTGCTCGAGCACCCCGGCATTCGCGCCGGCATCAAGGATTTCTCCAACTGGCCGACCATTCCCCAGCTCTACATCAGGGGCGAGTTCATCGGCGGCTCGGACATCATGAACGAGATGTTCCAGGCCGGCGAACTGCAGAAGAAGCTGGAAGGCATCGCCACGGCGGCGTAGGCGCCCCCTCCCGCCGTGCCGCGCAGGCTGACTTTTCCCTAGCCCCTGAGCTCGGCGAGAAGTCGTTCGATCATGCGCTCGGCCTGGCGCAGGTAGCCTGATCCGAACAGGTTGAGGTGGTTGAGGACGTGGTAGAGGTTGTACAGCGCCTTGCGCGATTCGTACCCCTCCGCCAGCGGCCAGGCCTCGCGGTAGGCGGCGTAGAAGGCCTCGGGAAAGCCGCCGAACAGCTCCGTCATCGCCAGGTCCGTTTCGCGGTCGCCGTAGTACGCGGCCGGATCGAAGACGGCCGGTGCATTCCCGCTCATCGCCATGTTGCCGTGCCAGAGGTCGCCGTGCAGCAGGCTCGCCTGCGGCCGGTAGTCGAGGAAGAAGGCCGGCAGCTTTTCCGCCAGGCTTTCCCCGCCTTTCCTCAGGGCCGCGCTGCGGGCCGCGGCGCGCTCGATCTGCGGCAGCAGCCGCGCCTGCGCGAAGAAGCGCGGCCAGCTTTCCGCTTCGGTGTTGATCTGCGGCGTGGCGCCGATGAAGTTGTCGCGGCGCCAGCCGTAGCGTGTACCCGTGTGGCGGTGCAGGGCGGCCAGGGCGCGGCCGCAGGCGACCGCCTCCTCGCGCAGGGCGAGCGGGCGCAACTCGAGAAACTCCAGCACGAGGAAAGCCTGGCCGTCGAGCACGCCGCTGCAGAGCGGGCGCGGCACGCGCAGGGCGTCGGCCTGCGCCAGCGCGGCAAGTCCGTCCTGCTCCGCCTCGAACAGCGGCAGGGCATCGGCCGCATTCAGCTTGGCGAACCAGCGCTCGCCCCCGCCCTCGAGCACCAGTGCGCGATGGCTGCAGCCGCCGCCGGCCTCGCGAACCGCCTCGGCGCGGAACGGGCGGCCGAGGGCGCGACTGATCTCAGCCGAGAGCGACGCCCTGACGGGCATCAGACCGAGGCGAGCCGCGCGTTGGCCAGCGCCAGGCGGTTGGCCAGGACTTCGAGGAAGGCGGCGTAGAAATGCATGCGGCAGACTTCTGAGGCCTGCCGCAGCGCATCGCCGCGGATGGTGATGATCTTGGCCGAGGTCTGGGCGACGACGTCGGCATTGCGGCTGCTGCTGGATTTGCTGATGACCGCCATCTCGCCGAAGCAGTCGCCGGGGGTGAGGATGCCGAGGATGCGGCCGCGCTTGTTGATGCGTACCTCGCCCTCGGCGAGGAAGCAGAAGTAGTCCCCCGGCTCGCCGTCCTTCATGATGACGGTCTCGGGCGACACCTGGTCCCAGTCGGAGAAGCGCACGACTTCCCAGATCTCGACGTCGCTGAATTCGGCGAAGAAGGGCAGGCCGCGCAGGGTCTCGAATTTTTCCGTGTCGGCAAAATCGCGCTCGCGCGCCTTCAGCTGCTTGTTGCGGAAGGCCTGCGCCAGGTCATGCGAGAACTCCTCCCAGCTGGCGTAGCGCTTGCCGAGGTCCTTCTGCATGGCGCGGGCGACGACGGCGTCGAGGTTGCCCGGGATCTCGCGGCGGAAATCCGAGGGCGGCGGCGGATCGACGTGGGTGATCTGGTAGACCATGCTGTAGTTGTTGCTCGCCTGGAAGGG
Source organism: Rhodocyclaceae bacterium (assembly GCA_905339315.1). Taxonomy (GTDB): domain Bacteria; phylum Pseudomonadota; class Gammaproteobacteria; order Burkholderiales; family Rhodocyclaceae; genus Desulfobacillus. The sequence goes on along the minus strand of CAJPFL010000150.1, from coordinate 12,644 downwards.
CAGGCGGCCGGTGAGCAGCTGGTACATGACGACGCCGAGGGAATAGATGTCGGTCTGCTGGTTGAGCGGCATCTCGCGCACCTGCTGCGGCGACATGTAGGCGGGCGAGCCGACGCCGGAAACCTGGGTGCGCGTCACCTCGCCGCTGGAGAACAGCGCCGCGCCGAAATCCGAGATCTTGATGTCGCCGCCGAGGTTGCCGGAGGCCGCCAGCAGGATGTTGGCCGGCTTGATGTCGCGGTGGGTGATGCCGAGGTGGTAGGCATAGTCCAGCGCGCGCGTGCACTTGAAGACGATCTCGACCAGGCGGTCGAGCGGCAGCAGGTTGTCCGGCGTGCAGAACGGCTCGAGGGTGCCGCCGGCGACGTATTCCATGACGATGTAGCTCTGCGCCTCGTCGACCACGGCGTCGTAGATCTGCACGATGTGCGGATGCAGCAGCTTGCCGGCGAGGGAGGCCTCGTTCACGAGAAGGTGGCGGTAGAGCTTGCCGCGTTCCCGGTCGTGCAGCACCTCCGGCGAGATGACCTTGACCGCCACCTCGCGCTGGGCGAACGGATCCCAGGCGAGCCAGACAGTGCTGGTGGCGCCCTGGCCGAGGCGGCTGCGCACCTCGTACTTGCCGATCTTCTCCGGCTGTTCCATGACGCCGTTATACCGAGGTCAGGCGCGTGTTGGCAAGCGACAGGCGTTCGACCAGGATGCGCAGGAAGGCACGGTCGAAGCTGTGGCGGCAGGCATCCGAGGCGCGCCGCAGGGCTTCGGTCGGGACGGTGATGACGGTGGCTTCGCGCAGCGTCGACACATCCGCGCCGCGCGTGCCGGCCGCCTCGTTCAGGTAGGCCATCTCGCCGAAGCATTCGCCGGCCGAGAGCACATTCAGCAGCTTGGCGTTCTTGGTCACCTTGACCTCGCCGGCGGCGAGGATGCAGAAGTTGTCGCCCGGCTGGCCCTCGTGCATCAGGACCGTGCCCGGCTTGACGCGCTGCCAGTCGGAGAAACCGAGCAGCTCCCACAACTGCACGTCGTTGAAGTCGCGGAAGAAGGCCAGGCCGCGCAGCGTGTTGAATTTCTCGGTGTCGGCGATCCGCTCGCGTGCTTCCTCGAGGTGCTCGTTGCGGAAGGTCTCGGCGAGGTCGAAGGAAAACGCGTCCCAGGTGGGATAGCGCTCCTCCAGCGATTTCTTCAGGGCGCGCATCACGATGGCGTCCACCGCCGGCGGGATGCCCTTGCGCAGCGCCGACGGCGGCGGCGGCTCGACATTGGCGATCTGGTAGACGATGCTGATGTTGTTGCTGCCCTGGAAGGGCAGCTGGCCGGTGAGCAGCTGGTACATCACCACGCCGAGGGAGAAGATGTCGCTCTGGTGGTTGAGCGGATGGTCCTTCACCTGCTGCGGCGACATGTAGGCCGGGGAACCGATGCCGGCGACGGCGGTCTGGTCGCTGGAGGCGGACAGGGCGGCGCCGAAATCCGAGATCTTGACGTCGCTGCCGCTGCTGCCGGCGCGCAGGATGTTGGCCGGCTTGAGGTCGCGGTGGATGACGCCGAGGCGGTAGGCGAAGTCGAGCGCCCGCGTGCACTTGAAGATCATCTCGACCAGGTCGACCATCGGCAGCAGCCTGTCCGGCGTGCAATAGGGTTCCAGCGTGCCGCCGGCGACGTATTCCATGACGATGTAGCTGGGATCGGCGTCGGCCACGGCGTCATAGATCTGCACGATGTGCGGATGCACCAGCTTGCCGGCCAGCGAGGCCTCGGTGACGAACAGGTTGCGCGCGATCTTGCCGTGCTCGCCCCCGGAGAAGACGCTGCTGGCGACGACCTTGATGGCGACGTCGCGGTCGGCGAAGGGGTCGTGGCCCAGCCAGACGACGGAGGTGGCGCCCTCGCCGAGCTTCTTGATAATCTGGTATTTGCCGATTTTGTCCATGGTGCGCAAGTCGGGCCGCAGGTCGGGCTTCAGCCCGACCTATGACTGAAGCAAATCCCCGCGGGACAGGGTCTGCCGTGCCTTGGCGATCGCCGCGCGCACCTGCTCCGGCGCGGTACCGCCGAGATGGGCGCGCGAGGCCAGCGAGCCCTCGACGCTCAGTACGGAAAGGGCATCCTCGCCGACCAGCGGCGAGAAGCGGCGCAGGGCGTCGAGGCCGAGCTCGGCCAGGTCGCAGCCCTTTTCCTCGGCGGCGCGCACCGCGAGCGCCACCGCCTCGTGCGCGTCGCGGAAGGGCAGGCCCTTCTTCACCAGGTAGTCGGCGAGGTCGGTGGCGGTGGCGTAGCCCTGCCTGAGCGCCGCGCGCATGGCGTCGGGCCTGACGCGGATGCCGCCGACCAGGTCGGCGAAGATCGCCAGCGTGTCGCGCACCGTGTCGACGGTGTCGAACAGCGGCTCCTTGTCTTCCTGGTTGTCCTTGTTGTAGGCCAGCGGCTGGCCCTTCATCAGGGTGAGCAGCCCCATCAGGTGGCCGAAGACGCGGCCGCTCTTGCCGCGCGCCAGCTCGGGCACGTCGGGGTTCTTCTTCTGCGGCATGATCGAGGAGCCGGTGCAGAAGCGGTCGGCGAGGTCGATGAAGCCGATGCGCGGGCTCATCCACAGGATCAGCTCCTCGGAGAAGCGCGAGACGTGGGTCATGATCAGCGCCGCCGCCGCGGCGAATTCGATGGCGAAGTCGCGGTCGCTGACGGCATCCAGCGAATTGGCGCAGACGCCGTCGAAGCCGAGCTCCCTGGCGACGAACGCGCGGTCGATCGGATAGCTGGTGCCGGCCAGGGCGGCGGCGCCGAGCGGCAGGCGGTTGGCCCGCTTGCGGCAATCGGCGAGGCGCTCGCGGTCGCGTGCTGCCATCTCGAAATAGGCCATCAGGTGGTGGCCGAAGGTGACCGGCTGCGCCACCTGCAGGTGGGTGAAGCCGGGCATCGGCGTGGCGGCGTGCTGCTCGGCCAGGTCGAGCAGGGCCGCCTGATAGGCGCGCAGCAGGACGTCGAGGCCGTCGATCTCCTCGCGCAGCCAGAGGCGGATGTCGGTGGCCACCTGGTCGTTGCGCGAGCGGCCGGTATGCAGGCGCTTGCCGGCGTCGCCGACGAGGGCGGTGAGGCGCTTCTCGATGTTGAGGTGCACGTCCTCGTCGTCGAGCGACCACTGGAATTCCTCGGTCTCGATTTCCAGCTTGACGGCGGCCATGCCGCGCTCGATGGCGGCGAGGTCATCCTTGCCGATGATGCCCTGCTTGGCCAGCATGCGGGCGTGGGCGAGCGAGCCGCGGATGTCGTGGAAGGCCAGGCGCCGGTCGAAGGGCACCGAGGCGGTGTAGCGCTTGACGAGTTCGGCGACCGGTTCGCTGAAGCGCCCCGACCAGGCCTTGCCGCTGGAATCGTTGCTGTGATCTGTCATAATCGTTTGAACGCATTGCAGGTCAGCAAATGAGTATACGGCAAAACTCCCAGCCGACACGCCTGCCGGACTTCGGCAATCTGGGCGTCATGCTGCGCGTGCTGCTGGCAGTGAACCTGCTGGCGTTGTGCGCGGCCCTGGCGCGCAACGCCGATCTCGCGCGCCTGCCGCAGGAGCTGGTGGAGCTTGCCGCCCTGGTCGAGCCGCCGCTGATCGCCGCCGTCGTGCTGCTGTATGCGGCGGGCAAATGGCTTCTCCGGCTGCCGTATGGCGCAGCGCTGGCCGTCGTGGCGGCGGGCTGCGCCCTCGTCTCCATGCTCTTCCATGCGCTTTTCAATCCGCCCGGCCAGCCGCTGACGGCACTGCCGCGCGCCATGCTCTGGGGCGTCGCCGCCGCCGCCGCCGTCCTGTTCTATCTCGACCTGCGCAGCCGGGCTTTCTCGCCGGCGCTGGCGGAAGCGCGCCTGATGGCGCTGACGGCGCGCATCCGGCCGCATTTCCTCTTCAACAGCCTGAATGCGGTACTCGGCGTCATTCGCTCGGATCCGCGCCGCGCCGAGCAGGCGCTGGAGGAACTCTCCGACCTGTTCCGGGTGCTGATGGGCGAAAACAGGGAGCTGGTGACGCTGGGTGAGGAGTTCGCGCTGTGCCGGCAGTACCTCGAGCTGGAGCACCTGCGCCTGGGCGAACGCCTTAACGTGGCATGGGATGTCGACGCCTGCCCGGCGGACGCCCATGTGCCGCCGCTGATGCTGCAGCCGCTGCTGGAAAATGCCGTCTACCACGGTGTCGAGCCGGCTCCGCAGCCGGCGACGGTGACGATTCGTGCAACGCGCGAGGGCGAGGAGATCCGCATCGTCCTCTCGAATCCGTATCATGGCGAGAATGCCCAGCACGCCGGCAACCGCATGGCGCTGGAAAACATCCGCGAGCGGCTGATGCTGTTCTATGACCTCGAGGCGCGCCTGGAAACGGAAGCGAAAGAAGGACGGTTCCGGGTCGAGATTCGGCTGCCCTACCGAAAGGGAGCCGCGAAATGAGCGACGCACTGCGCGTGTTCATCGTCGATGACGAAGCGCCGGCACGGGCCCGCATCAAGGCGCTGCTGGCGGATATCGCCGCCGAGGTGCCGAATCAACTCGTCGGCGAGGCGGCCAACGGCATCGAGGCGCTGGCACGCCTGGGCGAGTCGCCGGCCGATGTGGCCCTGGTGGATATCCGCATGCCGCAGATGGACGGCATCGAACTCGCGCGCCATCTTGCCGGGGCCGAACAGCCGCCGGCAGTGGTATTCACGACGGCCTACGACCAGTATGCCGTGCAGGCCTTCGAGCTGAATGCCGTCGACTACCTGGTCAAGCCGGTGCGGGCGCAGCGGCTGGCCGCTGCCCTGCAAAAGGCCCGCCGCGCCGCGCCGCCGGCGCGCGAGACGCTGGCGCGGCTGGCGCCGGAGGCGCGTCGCCATCTGTCGGTGTCCGAGCGCGGCCGCATACTGCTGGTGCCTGTCGCCGACATCCTCTATCTGAAGGCGGAGCTGAAATACGTGACGGCGCGAACGCGCGAACGCGAGTTCCTGCTCGACGAGTCCCTGACCCACCTCGAACAGGAACTGGCCTCGCGCTTCGTGCGCGTGCATCGCAACTGCCTGGTGGCGCGGGAGGCGATCGCCGGCTTCGAGAAGAGCGCCGCCGAGGATGGCGAAACGCACTGGTCGGTGCTGCTGGCGGGCCTGCAGGAAACGCTGCCGGTGTCGCGCCGGCAATGGCCGACGGTAAAGGCGGCATTTGCCGGCGAGGGGCGCGGCCATGATTGATCTGCTGCCGCTGGCATGGACGTACTTCTGGCGCGAGGAGACGCCCTATGTGGCGTCCGCGGCGCTGATCCTTGCGGCAGCGCTGTGGTACCTGCGACCCGGCGACCGGCGTTCGATCGGCTACACCCTCGGCGTCTTCGCCCTCTGCCTGGCGGGCCAATTCACGGCCGGCCTGCTCGATGCGCGCGGGCTGAGTACCGGCGCCTCGGCCGCGCACGAGTTTTTTGTCATCGGCTCCGGCATGGCGCTGATTCGACTGGCGGGCCTGTGCCTGTTCCGCCTGCTGCTGCCGGCTGCCGGGCTGCGGCCGCCGCGCATCATCGAGGACATCGTCGTCATCCTCGCCTATGTCGTGTTTGCCCTGGCGCGGATGCGGCTGGCCGGCGTCGACCTCTCCGGCATCGTCGCCACCTCGGCCGTCATCACGGCGGTGGTCGCCTTTTCCATGCAGGAGACGCTGGGCAACATCCTTGGCGGCCTGGCACTTCAATTGGACAGCTCGATCGAGGTCGGCGACTGGATCCGGGTTGACGACATCGTCGGCCGCGTCATCGACATCCGCTGGCGCTACACCGCCATCGAGACCCGCAACGGCGAGACCATCATCGTTCCCAACAGCCTCCTCATGAAGAGCAAGTTCGCCGTCATCTGGAGCGCGGAGCAGGCGACGCAGCCGTGGCGGCGCTGGATCTGGTTCAACGTCGATTACGCCGCGCCGCCGGCGCGCGTCATCCAGACCGTCGAGCAGGCAGCGATCAGTGCGGACATTCCCAACGTGGCGCGCGATCCCCTGCCCAACTGCGTGCTGATGGAATTCGGGCCGAACTACGGCCGCTATGCCTTGCGCTACTGGCTGATCGATCCGCGTCCGGACGATCCCACCGATTCCGCCGTGCGCGTGCATGTGCTGGCGGCGCTGCAGCGCGCCGGCATCCGCATCGCCGAACCCGAATACTCGGTGCACATGGTCAAGGAGAACGAGGCGTATCGCGAGGCCGTGCATGCGCGCGAACTGGGCCGCCGGCTGAAGGCCTTGCGCGGCGTCGGCATCTTTTCCTCCTTCAGCGAGGAGGAGCTGAAGACCCTGGCCGATCGCCTCGCCTACGCGCCCTTCGCCCGCGGCGACGTCATTACGCGCCAGGGCATGGTGGCGCACTGGCTCTACATCCTGGTGCAGGGCGAAGTCGACGTCTGGCTGGAGCAGAACGGCGAGCGCCGCCTGCTGACGACGCTGCCGGCCGGCAGCGTCTTCGGCGAAATGGGCATGCTCACCGGCGAGCCGCGCCGCGCCACCGTCACGGCGCAGAGCGACGTCGAATGCTACCGCCTCGACAAGGCCGGCTTCGAGGAGGTCATCCGCTCGCGCCCGGCGATTGCCGGGGAAATGGCCGCCATTCTCTCCGAGCGCAACATGCAGCTCGCCAGCGCGCAGGAGGCGCTCGGCGCCGAGGCCCACGCCAGGGAGCGCCAGCGCCAGCATGCCAGCCTGCTCGGCAAGATGCACACCTTCTTTCGCCTCGGCGAGCCGAAGTAGCAGCGGGAAAAGTCAGTTGCCGCGGGACGGCGCCCTGATGCGCGCCAGGCCTTCCTCGATGGCGCGGTTCACGTACTCGGCATAGAAATCGGCGAGGCGGAAGCCGACGATGGGCTCGGCCAGCCGCGCGCCGTCGGGGCCGTAGACGATCAGGGTCGGCGTGACGCGCGCGCCTTCGCCGGCGGCGAAGCGGCGGTGGCTGGTGCGCCTGCCGGCGAAGTCGCTGAGGGGCGTGTCCCGGTCGAGCGCGACCTCGCGCAGAATGACGCGCTGGCGCGAGTCGGGGTTGCCTTGAAGCGGGACGAGGACCTCGGTGCGGGCACGCTCGCACCACTGGCAGCCGGCCTGGCTGAAGAGGACCAGCATGACGATGCCGCGCGCCCGCATGTCACGGGCATCGGCGGCGAGATCCTGTGCCGGGGCAATCTGCGGCGGTGCGGCCCAGAGGGCCAGGGGCAGCCATGATAAAATCAGCGCCATTGCGCGCAGGCAGCGCATCACCACAACCGTCTCCGAGTATCCAACCGTGAATCAGCCGCAACCCGAGCGCATCGTCATTGCCACGCGCGAATCCCGTCTGGCCCTGTGGCAGGCCGAACATGTGCGCGACCGCCTCTGGGCATTATATCCGCACTGTTCGGTGGAACTGCTCGGCATGACGACACGCGGCGACCAGATCCTCGACCGGCCGCTGGCCAAGGTCGGCGGCAAGGGGCTGTTCGTCAAGGAACTGGAAACCGCCCTGCTGGACAGGCGGGCCGACATCGCCGTGCATTCCATGAAGGACGTGCCGATGCTGATGGAGCCGGAGTTTGCGCTGGTGGCCATCTCGGCACGCGAGAATCCCTTCGACGCGCTGGTTTCGAACAAGTACGCCGCCCTCGAGGATGTCCCGCCCGGCGGCGTGATCGGCACCTCCAGCCTGCGCCGCGAGTCGCAACTGCATGCGCGTTTTCCCCACCTGTCGGTGACCAGCCTGCGCGGCAACCTCGATACGCGGCTGCGCAAGCTCGACGAGGGCCAGTACGATGCCATCATTCTTGCGGCTGCCGGCCTCACCCGGCTCGGTCTTGCCAATCGCATCCGCGCCGAGCTGCCCGCCGAGCTTTCGCTGCCGGCGGCGGGGCAGGGGGCGTTGGGCATCGAGGCGCTGGCAGCCCGGCCCGAGGTGGCGGCCTGGATGGCGCCGCTCGCCGATGCCGGCACTGCCGCCTGCGTGCGCGCCGAGCGTGCCGTCTCGCGCGCGCTGGCGGGCAGCTGCGAGGTGCCGCTGGGCGCCTTCGGGGAAATCGATGGCGGGCAGCTGCGCCTGCGCGGCTTCGTCGCCGCGCCCGACGGCAGCCGCATGCTCAGCGCGGAATTGCGCGGCGACCCGGCCGAACCGGAGGCGCTCGGCCAGAACCTGGCCGATGAATTGCGTGCGCGCGGCGCGGAAGAGATCCTGGCCGCGCTGGGCGGATGAATAGAACACACACCTTGTCTGGCCGGCGCATTGTCGTGACGCGGCCGGCGGAGCAGGCCGACAAGCTGGCCGGGAAGATCGAGGCGCGCGGCGGCATCGCGGTGCGCTTCCCGGTGCTGGCGATATACGATGCAGCCGACCCCGGGCCCTTGCAGGCTGCGGCGGAACGGATCGACGACTTTGAAATTGCCGTCTTCGTCAGTCCGAATGCCGTGGAGAAGGCGCTGGGCGCCATCACTGCGCAGCGTGCCTGGCCGGAGCGGGTTGTCGCGGCGGCGATGGGCGAGACGAGCGCGCGCGCCATCGCCCGTTTTGGCGTGACGCAGATCGTCACGCCGGCCGGCGGGCGCTTCGACAGCGAGGCGCTGCTGCAGCGGCCGGAATTCGCCGCGGATGCGATACGCGGCAGGCGCGTGGCGATCTTCCGCGGCGACAGCGGCCGCGAGCTGCTCGGCGAAACGCTGGAAGCGCGCGGTGCGCGGGTGGCGCGCATTCCCTGCTACCGGCGTGGCCGGCCGGAGATCGATGCGGCGCCGCTGCGCGCCCTGCTCGCGCAGGGCAGAATCGATGCGGTGACGGTGACGAGCAGCGAAGGACTGCGCAACCTGGTGGCGATGGTTGGCGCGGCCGGCGAGGCGGCGCTGAAGGCAGTGCCGCTGTTCGTCGCCCATCAGCGCATTGCGGATGAGGCCCGGCAGATGGGGTTTGCCGAAGCGATCGTCACGGCCCCGGGGGACGACGGCCTGCTGCAGGGGCTGGAAGCGCATTTTGGCCGCAACGACATGGATCGATGATGGAACAGGACGCACTGACTTCACCCGCCCGCCCCGGCCGCCTGCAACAGGCGCTGTCGGCCCTGCGCCGCCCTGTCGCCTGGGTGGCGATCGCGGCACTGGCGCTCATGGCCTGGCAATGGATCGACTCGCGCAGCCGCATGGCCGGGCTGCAGGAGGAAGTGGCCCGGCGCCTGGCCAGCGGGGATGCGGCGGCCGGCGAGGCGCGTGCGCTGGCGAGGCAGAACCAGGAGGCGCTGGCGGCCCTGCAGGCCAAGGCCGGTGCGCTGGAGGCGAAGCTGGCCGAGTCGCAGAGCCAGCAGGCGGCGCTCGACGCCATGGTGCAGGAACTGACGCGCAGCCGCGACGAGCGGCTGCTGGCCGAGATCGAGCAGGCGCTCAACATGGCAGCGCAGCAGTTGCAGCTCGCCGGCAATGTCGAAGCGGCCCTGATCGCCCTGCAGGGCGCCGACGCGCGGCTGGGCGCCGCCGGGCAGGCGCAATTCCTGCCGCTGCGCAAGGTGATCGCGCATGACATCGAGAAACTGAAGGCGCTGCCGCTGGCCGACGTGCCGGGCATCGCGCTGCGCATCGAGGGCGTCGTCCGCGCCGTGGACACGCTGCCCCTCGCCTTCGAAGCCAAGCCGCGCATGGAGCCGGCCCGGGAAACGTTCGTTCCTGCCGCCGCCTCCGGTTACTGGGAAACGCTGCTGGGCGAGCTCTGGCGCGAACTGAAGAGCCTGATCCGCGTCGAGCGCCTCGATCGGCCCAATCCGGCCCTGCTGTCGCCCACTCACGCCTTCTTCCTGCGGGAGAATCTGAAGCTGCGTTTGGTGAATGCCCGCCTGGCGCTGCTGCAACGCGACGGCAAGTCGTTCCGGCAGGAAATCCAGCAGGCACGGGCCTGGGTCGAAGAGTATTTCGACGCGCGCGCCCGGCCGGTGCAGACGGCACTGGAAACGCTGCATCAGCTCGCCGCCGCGGATGCCGGACGGGAATTGCCGACGCTCCGGGAAAGCCTGACGACGCTGCGCAATTTCAAGGTTGCCCGCGAGCGCGAAACCCTGCCCTCCGCCCCCCGCCCAAGGGCCGAGGGCAGCGGCCGTGCGGCCGCGCGGAGCAGCGCCGACGGAGCCAGGTGATGCGCATCCTGCTCTGGCTGCTGGCCCTGTTTGCCCTGGCCGTGGGTGTATCGCTGGCCTTGGGCTACAACGAGGGTTATGTCCTGATCATCCTGCCGCCGTGGCGCGCCGAGCTGTCGCTGAACCTGTTTGTCGTGGCGGTGATCGGCAGCTTTCTTCTTGGCCATGTACTGCTGCGCATGGTTTCGCATACGCTGCGCCTGCCCCGGGCAGTACGCGAATTTCGCGAACGCAAGCGGCAGGAAAAGGGCGTACGGGCGCTGCGCGAGGCGGTGCAGCAGCTCTTCGAGGGCCGCTACGGCCACGCCCTGAAGAATGCCGCCCTGTCATACGCTGCCCAGGAGGCGCCGGCGCTGTCGGCGCTGGTGGCGGCGCGCGCGGCGCACTTCCTGCGCGACGGCCGGCGCGAGGAGGAATGGCTCAAGCGCGCTGCCGAACATGACGCGCAAGCGCATGCCGCGCGCCTGATGACCGAGGCGGAATTGCACGTCGATGCGCGTCGCTTCGATGAGGCGCTGGCGGCGCTCGACGCGCTGCAGGAGGGCGGCGGTCGGCACATTGCGGCGCTGCGCCTGGCGCTGCGCGTGCACCGCGGGCTGGGCCGCTGGGACGACGTGCTGAAGGTGGCGCGCCAGCTCGAGAAGCATCGCGCCCTGACGCAGGACGCCGCCGTTCCGCTCAAGCAGCGCGCCCACCTGGAGAACCTGCGCGGCCGCGAGGGCGATGCCCGCGCACTGGTGGCCTACTGGGAGGCCGTGCCTGCCGAAGAGCGGCGCGTCTCGCGCCTGGCGGCGGCGGCGGCGCGTGCGCTGATTGCCGCCGGCGACGGCGCGAGGGCGCAGCGCATCATCGAGCAGCAGGTCGAGGCCGAATGGGATTCCGAACTGGCCGGGCTGTATGCCGAGTGCCGCGGCGGCGATACGCTGGGGCGGATTGCCCGCGCCGAGAAATGGCTGGAGAAGCATCCCGAAGATGCGCGCCTGCTGCTGGCCCTCGGCCGGCTGTGCCGGGAGCAGCAGCTGTGGGGCAAGGCGCAGAGCTATTTCGAGGCTTCGCTGGCCATTCAGTCCAGCCAGGATGCCCATGTCGAACTGGCCGCACTGTTTGCCCAGCTCGGACGCAGCGAGGAATCCAACCAGGCCTACCGCAGCGCGGCCGCGCTGTGCAGGCAGGGCTAGCAGCGGTCAGACCCAGTCCTTCGGCTTGAGGAAATCCGTGTACAGCTTTTCCTCGGCGCTGCCCGCTTCGGGCTTCCAGTCGTAGCGCCACTTCACGATGGGCGGCAGCGACATCAGAATCGATTCGGTTCGCCCTCCCGACTGCAGGCCGAACAGGGTGCCGCGGTCCCACACCAGGTTGAACTCGACGTAGCGGCCGCGCCGGTAGGCCTGGAAGTCGCGCTCGCGCTCGCCATAGGGCAGGACACGCCGGCGTTCTGCGAGGGGCAGGTATGCCGGCAGGAAGGCGTTGCCGACCGCCTGCGTCAGGTCGAAGCAGCGCTCGAGGCCGCCCTCGCTCAGATCGTCGAAGAAGATGCCGCCGACGCCGCGCGGCTCGTTGCGATGCCTGAGGAAGAAATACTCGTCGCACCACTTCTTGTAGCGGGCATGAACATCCGCGCCGAAGGGCGCCAGCGCCTGCTTGCAAGTGGCGTGGAAATGGCGGGCGTCCTCCTCGAAGCCGTAGTAGGGCGTGAGGTCCATGCCGCCGCCGAACCACCAGATCGGCGCTTCATTCTCCCTGCGGGCGATGAAGCAGCGGACGTTCATGTGGGCGGTGGGGCAGTAGGGATTACGCGGATGCAGCACCAGCGAGACGCCCATCGCCTCCCAGGCGCGCCCGGCCAGCGCCGGCCGCGCAGCGGTGGCCGAGGGCGGCAGATGGCTGCCGGTGACATGGGAGAAATTGACGCCGCCGCGCTCGAAGAAATCGCCTTCCTCGATCAGGCGGGTGATGCCGCCACCGCCCTCCGGGCGCTGCCAGCTGTCGGTGCGAAAATCCTTGCCGTCGAAGGCGGCCAGTGCGGCGACGATGCGCTCCTGCAGGCCGGTGAAATAGGCGAGAAGGGCGGCAGTATCCATCACGGGCGGCGGCGCGATGGCCGCCTAGCGCCGAATGGCGCGGTGTCCTATATCGCGCCGCATCTGCATGCCGTCGAACTCGATTTGCTCGGCGATGTCGTAGGCGCGCATCTGCGCCGCCCTGACGTTGCTGCCCAGCGCCGTGACGCAGAGCACGCGCCCGCCGGCGGTGACGACGTCCGTGCCGGAGAGCGCGGTACCGGCATGGAAGACGTGGTAGTCGTCCCCTGCCGGGGGCAGGCCGTGGATGGTGTCGCCCTTGCGCGGCGAGTCGGGGTAACCGGCCGCCGCGATGACGACGCCGAGTGCGACGCGGCGGTCCCACTCCGCCTCGATGTTCTTCAGGCGGCAATGGATGGCCGCCTCGACGAGGTCGACCAGGTCGCTCTTCAGCCGCAGCATGATCGGCTGCGTTTCCGGATCGCCCATGCGGCAGTTGAATTCCAGC
>CAJPFL010000149.1 GCA_905339315.1 Rhodocyclaceae bacterium | reverse complement strand
GCCGCTCAAGTTCATGGAGTTCTCCCTGGAGCAAACGACACAGGGCTGTGTTTTCTCGAACCTCGGCGCCTGCATCGTCAACTTGCCGGCGCCGGAGCGCTATGCGGTGCATAAGCTGATTGTGTTCGGCGAGCGGCCGGTCAGCGAGCGCGCCAGGGCCAACAAGGATCTGCTGCAAGCGGCCAGTATTGCGAGCTATTTCCTGGCGAGCGGGCAGGCTGAAGTATTCAATGCAGCCTGGCGTGATGCCATCGGGCGCGGCAAGGGTTGGCGGACGCGGGCCGCGCAGGGCAGGAAGGCGATGCTACGGATAGCGCCGGATGTATCGGACGATGCGCTTTGGGCATAGGCGGCCACGTGATGTGGTTCGCGGCGGGGGAGAACCGGCTGCTGCAGGGATAAAAAAAGCCCGCCTCGGGGCGGGCTTGTTCAGGGCGCGGGAGCGCTCAGTTGCCGACGCACACCGTATACACGTTGGCGTCCATGGTGGCATCCAGATTGACGTAGGTCGCCGAGGTGGCGCACTCGTTCTGGCACATCACCCGCATTGTGCCGGTCTGCGAGTTGCCGTCATCGATGGTGGTGTCGAGCTGGCGGGCGAAGCGGCCCTGGATGTTCGAGGAACAGATGTAGAAGTTGGCGGCCCAGGGCGTGGCGCCGGTGAACACGGGGTCGCCGGTGACGCCGAGGCGGCCGCCGTCGGCGTTCTTCGGCACGTATTCGTCGCCGAGGCTGAGGTCGCCGAAGTTCGGCGTGCCGGTGGCCAGGCCGGCCAGGCGCACGTGCTGCCAGAACAGCACGGTTTCGTCAGTGTTGGTGGTCGAATTCCAGGCGCCGTTGATGCGGCCGTTGGCCAGGCCGGCGGCGGGCGTGGTCGCCACGGCGGCGGCCGCGCCCATGTGGGCGGTGGCGGCCGAGTCGTCGCCGGGCAGGGCGCGGAACTTGTCCTGGTAGGCGTAGCCGAAGGTGGAAATGTTGCGGAAATCGTTCGCCAGGTTTTTCACCTTGGCGCTGTTGACCAGTTCCTGGCCCTTCAGCACGCCGCCGAGCAGCAGGCCGATGATCACCAGCACGATGGCGATTTCGACCAGGGTGAAGCCCATTTGTCTTTGTCTCATTTTATTCTCCTGAGTAAGGAAGCCACGACTATCCTTTAGCAATAAGGATGCCAGCGGGTTTCCGGCCTGTTCCCGAGCCAAAGGGGGAATATTTCACGGAAAACTGTCGGCCTTTCGACAATACTGTCACGATGCTGTCAAAATCAGCCATGAACGGCGGCGTCTCCACCTTTGCCCACCTGACGCACCACCAGCGCCGCTGGGTGCTGCTGGGCATGCTCGGCCTGCTGCACCTGCTGCTGCTGGAGGGCATCGCCAGCGGCATCGGCCGCACCCTGCTGGTGGGACACATCGGCCTGTTCATCCTCTGGCAGCCCTTCGTGCGCGCCGAGCACCGCCTCAGCCTGCGGCAGCTGGCGGTGATCGCCGGCGCCGTCGCCGCCGCCGCCTGGTGGGCCAGCCACTGGATGCTGATCCTGTGGGTGATGGTGCTGGCCGGCATCGTCGGCGGCAAGGTGTTCTTCTTTGCCGGCCGCATGGCCAAGCTGTTCTACCTCCTCGTCCTGGCCTACCTGATCAGCATCCTGCTGATCGTCCTGGTGCCGCAGGTGCTGCCCGATCCCGGGGCGGTGACCGAGGAGTTTCGCATCCTCGCCAAGTACATGCTGCCGGCGCTGTTCGCCGTGATGGCGCTGCTGCCCGTCAGGCAGGAGGCCGAGGGCGAGGCGGAGACGGTCGATTTCGTCTACAGCACCTTCATCCTGCTGCTGCTGGCGGTGCTGGTGCTCGGCAGCGTCTCCGCCATGCTGCTGCTCCGGCGCGGCTACTTCGAGTCGCTGGTGTTCACCATCATCGCCTTCTCGGCGATCCTGCTGCTGATGGCCTGGGCCTGGAACCCGCGCCTCGGCTTCGCCGGCTTCGGCGTGTTCTTTTCCCGCTACATGCTGTCGCTGGGCCTGCCCTTCGAGCGCTGGCTGCACGAGCTGGCCGACAACATGCAGCGCGAGGACCGGCCGGAGCAGTTCCTCGCCCAGTCTCTGGAGGGCATGGCCCGCCTGCCGTGGGTGAATGGCTGCGAATGGCGCGCCGCCGAGGTCGCCGGCCGCACCGGCCTGCAGGAAGGCCAGCGCAATGCCTTCGGCCACGGCTCGCTGACGCTGGCCATCTACTCCCAGCAGCCCCTCAGCCCGGCGCTGAACTGGCATTTCAACCTGCTGGTGCAGCTGCTCGGCGAATTCTACGAGGCCAAGCTGCGCGCCCGCGAGCTGCAGCAGCTGAGCTACGTCAAGGCCATCCACCAGACCGGCGCGCGCCTGACCCACGACGTCAAGAACCTGCTGCAATCGCTCAACGCCCTGTGCCTGGCGGCGGCCAGCGAAGGCGAGACGCCCTCGGTGCAGTACCAGGCCCTGCTGCAGCGCCAGCTGCCGGTCATCGCCCAGCGCCTGCAGCAGACGCTGGACAAGCTCAGGCGCCCCGAGGAGGAAGGCGCGCAGTTCATTTCCGCCACCCGCTGGTGGACCGAGCTGCAGGCCCGCTATGGCCAGGCCGGCGTGAGCTTTTCATGCGAGCGCATCAGCGCCGAGCTGCGGCTGCCGGCGACGCTGTTCATCAGCGCTGCGGAAAACCTGCTGGAGAATGCCCTGGCGAAGAAGCTGGATGCGCCGGCCCTGCAGATCCGCGTCGAATTCAGCGCCAGCGGGCCGCTGCTGCTGGGAGTCTGCGATGACGGCCGGGCGATCCCCGCCGAGCTGGCCGGCAGCCTGTTCCGCGCGCCGGTGCCGTCGAGCACGGGCCTCGGCATCGGCCTCTACCAGGTGGCCCGCCACGCCGAGTTCTACGACTATGAACTGAGGCTCGACAGCAACGAAGACGGGCGCGTCTGCTTCGCGCTGGCGCAAAAGCCGGAGGCGGCGGCGGCCTAGGCCGGGCGTGGCGCTCAGGAGGCGCCGGCGCCGGCCTTGCGGCCGATCAGGCGGTGCACTTCCGTCTCGCCCTTGCCCTTGAGATAGATGGTCTGCGGCTCGTGGAATTCGAAGCGGTCCTTCAGGCGCCGCCAGGTGGCGGTGTCCACCTGGATCATGCCGGGCACGCCCTCGGCGGTGATGCGGCTGGCGATGTTCACCGTGTCGCCCCACAGGTCGTAGATGAACTTCTTCTTGCCGACCACGCCGGCGACCACCGGCCCGGTGCCGATGCCGATGCGCACTTCCAGGCGGGCGTCGTTCACCGTGAAATCGCGGCTCAGCAGCTCGCGCATTGCCAGCGCCATGTCGGCGATGGCATCCGAATAGTTCTTCTGGCCGTCGTTGAGGCCGCCCGCCACCATGTAGGCGTCGCCGATGGTCTTGATCTTCTCCATGCCGTACTGCTCCGCCAGTTCGTCGAACGAGGAGAAGATGCGGTTCAGCATGGCGAACACCTGGGTCGGCGCCATGCCCTCGGCGATGTGCGTGAAATTCACGATGTCGGCGAACATCACCGTCACGTCGGCGAAGCCGTCGGCGATGGTCTGGCTGCTGTTCTTCAGCCGCTCGGCCACCGGGCCGGGCAGGATGTTCAGCAGCAGGCGCTCGGAGCGCTCCTGCTCGACCTGCAGCTGCTGGTGGGCTTCCGACAGGCGCGCCTGCGCCTTGTATTTCTCGACGGCGGAAAAGCGCAGCAGCAGGAAGACGATGGTCGACACCGCGGCGAAGTTGAGGGCGAAGAAGACGACCGCGGTCCTGATCGGGACCTGCGACTTGATCTGCATTTCCATCGTCGCCAGCTGGTAGTCGAAATAGCCCGACAGCGCCAGCAGGAACAGATAGGCGATGAACCAGGCGAAGGCCTGGCGCGGCCCCATGAACAGGATTGCGCCGACCGGCGCCAGCAGCCCCCAGATGGTGATGCCGCTGGCGGTGATGAAGTTGCCGATGCTCCACTGCACGACGAAGGGGAAGAACAGGAACAGCGACAGCTGGCTGACGCGGAAGAAATCGAAGTTCCCCCACTTGATGTAGACCGCGAGGTTGACCGCCAGCAGGATCTGGAAGGCGAAGGGCAGCGTCGACGACAGCTGCGGGCCGAGGCTCCAGTAGATCACCAGCCACAGCATCGATGCGACGCTGGCGAGGCCGGTGGCGAACATCAGCAGCGACTTGTTGAGGCGCTGCTCGTCGCTGTCGCTGGGGTCGATGCCGGCGGTGCGCAGCCGGTCGAGGAGGCCGGTTGAGCCAGCCGTCATGCGGTTCTCCAAAGGGTTGTGGCGGGGATGCCCCGCTTTTTCATTCAAGTTTCGCAGGAATGGGCGGCGCTGGCAAGGATGGCGGCATACGCCCTGCCGCGGGCGCGGCTCAGGGCAGCTTGCCGGTGGTGATCATGCGGTTGACGAGCACCGAGGGCGGGATCCAGGTGACGAGGTCGTCGAAGGCGGTGTCCGGCGTCTTGCCGACGAAGGTCGTGTCGCCGTCCGTGTTTTCCAGCTCGTCGGCGCCGGCGGGCGCCGGGTTGGTGCCGCCGGCCATGTTGAAGGCGCCGGCGCCGTTGGCGCCGTGCGAGAGCACGACGACCGGCACGCTGGCGGCGACGCTGGCGGCGCAGGCGGCGTCGGCGCAGACGTTGAGGTCGCCGGCGCTGGCCAGCGTGAAGCCGGTGGCGCTGCTGGAGAAGGCCGCCGTGACGCGGTAGCGGTAGCGGTTGTTCCAGGCATCGTTGCGGCCGAGGCCGAGGTCGGCCCAGGGGATGCGGCCTTCCTGGCCGCTGCAGACGCCGCCGGCGCGGTTCTCGCGGCCGTCGTCGTCGGTGTCCGGGCAGGGCAGGTAGGGCCGGCCGTCGCCCGCGGCGTGGCTGGCGGCGTAGCCGAGCAGCGCCTCGCGCAGGTTCGTCAGCATGTTCTCCGTGTCCTGCCGCGCGCGGATGTCCTGCTGGGTGGCGAGCGGGATCACCAGGCCGGCGATGAGGATCGCCACGATCACCAGCACCACCGCCATCTCGGTGAGGCTGAAGCCGCGGGCAAAAGTCAGGCTCGGGGTTACGGCGGGTTTCATGGCAGCCAGGTCGTGAAGAGGTCCTTGATGTTCACCAGCTGGTCCGAGGTGCGCTGCGAGCCGGTGAAGCCGAGCTGTATCTTTTCCAGGGCGGGACGATAGCACATGTTGTCCGAGCCGCAGGCCTGGCCGGCCGGGCAGGCGCCGCTGACGCAGGCTGCCTCCTGCACGTCGAACAGGTCGGGCGCGTCGGTCAGCGTCGGCGTGAAGGTCGGGTCGGTCAGCATGTAGAAGCTCATGGGCCGGGTGGTGTCCTTGAGGGCATCTATGCGTGCTGACGAGGTGGTAGGGAAATCGGCGGCAATCCAGACCTGCAGGCTCACGGCGGTCTTGCTGAGCGAGGCGTCGGCGTTGGTCGTGCGCGTCGGTGTCAGCTCGACGCGGACATGGTAGAGGCTGCTGTCGACCGGGTCGCCGCGCAGGTTCACGAACTTGATGCCGGATTCGATTGCCGGATCGAGGTGGCTGCGCGGCGGGCGGCGCACGGTGGCCAGGCTGCCTGCCGTGGGAAAGCCATGCACGTTGTCATCGTCGTCCGGCCGCGTCACGCCGTCGAAGCCGTTCGCCGCTTCGTGGCCCCAATACACGAGGGCGGCATGGCTGTTGTAGCCGGCCGTGCCGCCGCAGCCGAAGGTGCCGCAGGGGTCGTTGCGGCCGGGGTTGCTGCTCAGGTCGGCGGATTCGCTGAAGCCGGTATTGCGGCTCTGGTCGAACTCGACGCCGATCTTGGGGAACCTGATCTTCGGCGTGACGCCGTTGTCGCCCGAGTAGCCGAGGTGGCTGCTGCCGCCGCCGCAGACGTTGAGGTTGTTGCGCAAGGCATCCACCAGGGCGAAGACGAAGCCGTTGAAGCCGACGCTGCCGCCGACATCCATGAACTGGAAGTTGAAATAGCTCCTCAGGCCGTTGCCGATCGCGCGCGCGTCGGAGAACCAGCCGCAGCCGAACAGGGCGTTGGCGTTGTAGCCCCAGCCGGTGGTGACGTCCTGCCGGCCCAGCGTCAGGGTGCGCGTGGCGGTGTCGTAGGCGACGAGCTGGTTGGCGCCCAGCGTCGGCGAGGTGACGGGGGTGACGCTGGGCGTGCCGGGCACACAGCGGACGATGTCCTGCTCGGGCGCTTGCGCGGGCGCGCGCTCGAAGGTGGTGGGGCCGGAGAACACCGTGCCGGCGGCGGAGAAGTTCGCCAGGTTGGCGCCTTCGAGGTAGTTGCTGAAATCGAGCTTCTGCGCGGCGGTGGCGCGCTGCTGGGCGGCGCCGCGCTGGCCGGCGAAGATCAGGGCGGCGGCGCAGCTGCCGTCGCCGTTGACCGTGAATGGCCCGGAGGGCTTGGCGAGGAACACCATTTCCTTGTAATGCTCGTAATACCCCAGCGGCACCTGGGTGCTGTCGTAGCAGGCGTTGTCGGCGATGCGCGCGGCGGTGCCGCTGGCGATCGCCTGGTCGCGCAGGCAGTTGACCATGCGGTCGAGCAGGGCGTTGATGTCGGTGCGGAAATAGGCATGCTTGCGGACGGCGCCGAACAGCGCGTCGCCGGTCAGGGCCAGGCCGGTGTCGTTGGCGAGCAGGCTGCAGTCGCTGCCGGGGCAGGCGTCGGCGAGGAAATTGCCGCCGGAGGCGAATACCCGGCCGCGGGTGGTGAGCGCCTTCGGGACGAGCGCATCCGTCACGGCGTAGGCCTTGTTGGTTCCCGCCAGGTAGTTGGTGACGCCGCCCAGCGCGGCGGCGGAGGCGGGATCGAGGTAGTTGGCGACGTCGTAATTGCCGCCGCAGCGCGCCACGTCGTCGCCGCCGGCGGGGGCGCGGTTCTGGCCCGGCAGCGCCGGCCCGGCGGAGAAGATCACCGCCACCGGCCGTTCGTGGGCGCTGGCCAGCGCCGAGGCCAGCGCCGCCGTGCCGTTGGCGACGACGACGTCGAGGTGGCCGAGCGCATCCCAGTTCATCGGCGACAGCCGCTGCTCGCGCTGGTGGCTGCCGGAGACGGCATACCACAGGCATTCGCCGGAACTGTCGCGCAGCGGTTCGATGCCGAGCGTGCGCCACGGCAGCCGGCCGATGACGGTCGAACCCAGCGCATTGCCGGCGAAGTTGGCGGCCTCGCAGCCCTCCGGCAGGCAGCCGGGGTTGTTGTTGCGCGTGCTGCCCAGGTCCGGCAGCGGCAGGTAGCCGTACATCCGGCCGGGCTGGCCCTGGGCCGTCTGCTGTTCGCGATAGCGCAGGGCATGGCCGACGAGGGCCTCCCGCGCCAGGGTCAGGGTTTCCTGGGTCTGCTGCGTGCGGCGGGCAGCGGTGCTGTCGGAGGGCAGGCCGGTGAAGATGTAGAACAGCCCGCCCATGACCATCAGCAGCATGAAGACCAGCAGGGCGGCGCCGCGCTGGCCGGGCAGGGCGATCCGACCTCGCCGTCCTGCCGGGGCTGACTTTTTGCCCTTGCCCATGGCGTGGCGCGGCAGCGGCGGCCGCGGGCTACTTCGCCCGGGCGCCGTCGCGCTTGACGCTGATGCGCCCCTCGCCGACGCCGCTGCTGGTTTCGCGCGTGGCGCGGTTGATGGCCTCGCCCACCTTCAGGCTGGCGGGGGATTCTTCGCCGGCGACGACCGTCGCCCTGGCCGGATTCGCGCGGTCGACCTCGACGCGCACCCCGGAGGCGGCATTGCCGGGTTCCTGCGGCGTGTTGTTGACCCAGGTCGTCGTCCTGCCGCTGCTGCGGCGGACGACGCCGGAGACGGTGAGCGTGGCGCCTTCGATGACCTGCTGGGTTTCCTGGATGTTGAGCTGGCGCTGGCGTTCCAGCGCGGCGCGGCGCTCGGGCGTGAAGAACAGCCGGCCGAGGGGCTCGGCACCGGCGGGCAGGGCCGCGGCCAGGCCGACGAGGCAGGCGGCGCCGGCGACAAGGCGTGCGGCCTTCATGAACCTTTCCTCTCGCGAATGGTGATCCAGTCGATGCTGCAGTCGGCGGCGAGCTGCGGCGGCACGCCGGGACTGTCGCCGCCGGCCTTCGGCAGGCGCTCGACGTCGCAGCGGCGCACGCGCAGGTAGGCCTGCGCCGTGGCCCGCAGGTCGGCGAGGAAGTTGAGCAGGTCCTCCTCGTGCAGCAGCTTCATCTTCATTTGCATCGTGCTCGAAAGGAATTCGAAGTTGCCGCTGGCGCCCGGCAGGATGGCGGCGCCGATCGCCTCCTGCGGGGCGATTTCGTACTGGATGTCGTACAGCTTGCGGGCGGTCTTGATGGCGCGAATCTGCTCGACCCAGTCGAGCCGCATCTCCTCGCCGAGGATGCCGCGGCCGGACAGCTCGTTGTAGCGGGCGATCTTCGACTTGATCTCGAGCTCCTCTTCGCGCGCGCGGGCGAGCCGGCCCTGGATTTCCTGGCGCTTGGCCTGCGCCGCGGCCTGGTCCTTCCTGGCCCCAACCTGCAGCTGCAGCGTGGCGAAGACGAGGGCGCCGCCGGCGGCGGCCATGGCGACGGCGGCGGCCAGGCCGAGGCCGATGCGGCGGAAATCGTCCTTGGAAAAGGCGGCGGCCATGTCAGAGTTTCCTGCTGAGGTGGATGACGAACTTCAATTTCGCGAGCGACTGCTCGGCCTCGCTCGAGCTCTTCAGCGACTTGCCGGATTCGATGTCGAACGGCATCTGCACGACGTTCACCTGCAGGCCGGGGTTCTTGCGCAGGGCATCGGCAAAGGCATTCACCGTTTCCAGCTGGCTGCGCTGGTCGGCGGCCAGCGACGCCGGCAGCAGGCCGTGCACGACAGCGGTCTCGTATATGGCATTGGGCGCGCCGGCCGGGGCGGCGGCGCCCGCCGGCTTGCGCGCGTCTCCCACGACCTTCACGCCCTCGTCCGGGTTGGCGCTGAGCTGCCACTGCAGGCGCTCGAGGTCGACCCGCGGCGCCTCGTCGAGGGCGCGACTGACGGCAAGGTAGAGGGATTCGACCGGGGCGCTGCGCTTCTCGAGGCTCTCGAAGCGGTTGATCACCGCGCGCAGGCTGTCGGTGCTGGCGGGCATCGGCGGGTAGGTCTTCTGGATGGCCTGGTATTTCAGCAGGTCGGACTCGGCCTGCAGCAGCAGGTCGCTCGTGGCGGAGCGGGACTGCAGGACGCCCACCATCTCGCGGCCGGCGAACAGCAGGCAGCCGAGCAGGGCGACGGCGCCGCCCTTGTACAGCCAGGAGCGGATCTGCGAGAGGCGGTGGAAGTGGCGCGCCTGCGGCTGGGCGAACTGCTCGTGCGGCGGCTTCTGCACCAGCAGATGCAGGAACAGGGATTCGCTGCGCGAGTCCTGCGGCAGGGCCTTCAGGCCGATCGCCTTGCAGGCGGCGTGCAGGTCGTGGAGGATGAACTGCATGTCCTCCGTGCTCCTGCACTGTTCCAGGAAGCTGCCGCTCTGGGCCGGGTGCGCCAGGATGATGACGGGCAGGGGGGTGCCGCGCACGATCAGGCGCTGGCCGAGCAGGTACTGGTGGATCTTGGCGGCTTCCGCGGCGCAGCCGGCGGCGATCTCGGCGCTGCCGCTGGCCGAAAGCCACGACAGGCGGCTGAATATCAGGCGCCCGTTCTCGAAAAAGCTTTGGCGGATGCCGCCGTGGGTGATCGTCATCAGCAGGCAGTGCTCGCGCGCCGGCGGCAGCCTGGCGAGGAGCTGGGCGCCGATCAGCGGCAGGGACCAGATGCCCGCCAGCTGCGCTTCAGCGGCCTGCAGGGCGGCGAGCCAGGGCTCGAACAGCGGCGGCCGCGTCAGGGCGGTGAACAGGAACTTCTCGTCGCGCCGGCCGGATTTTTCGCGGCCGTAGGAGAGGGCCGTCGACAGCGGCGAGCCGTAGAAATACTGGCCCAGCTTGCGCGCCAGCAGGGCGCGGCGGTCGGCGCCCTGGGCATAGGGAAGGACCTCGATCTGGAAGCCCTCGTCGGGGATGTCGGCCAGCATGTGGAAGATGCTGCCGCGATGCCGGGCAAGGTATTCGGAGAAGGCGGCCACGCCGGCTTCGTCGTGCGGGAAATGGCCCTCCTCTCGCAGCGTGCCGCCCTGCCAGAGCGAGGCGCTGAGGCGGTTGGCGTCCAGATAGAGCAGGCGTTGCTGTGGCATCAGATCTTCAGCTTGGTGATGACGTCGTAGATCGGACCGAGCACCGAGAGCATGACCCAGCCGAGGATGGTGCCGAGGATGAGCGTCATCGCCGGCTCGATCATGGCCTGGACCTTCTCGATGGATTCCTTGACGTCGCGGTTGTAGAAGTAGGCGACGTTGAGCAGCGCGCTGTCGAGCGCGCCGGTGTTTTCGCCGACCTTGAGCATGCGGATGACCAGGGGCGGGAAGAGGTTGATGTTCTGGAAGGCCACGGTGACGTTCTGGCCCTCGGCGATCAGCTGGCCGGCGTGCTTCAGGCCGCCCTCGATGACGGTGTTGCCGACGACGTCTTCCGTGGCGCGGATGGCGTCGATGATGGCGATGCCCGAGGCGTACATCATGGCGAAGACGCTGGCGAAGCGTGACAGGATGATCTTGCGCAGGATCGGGCCGAGCACCGGCAGCGCCAGCTTGAATTCGTCGAAGCGGTAGCGGAAGGCCGGGTTGGCCTCGACCCCCAGCTTGATGCCGATCGCCAGGGCGCCCGGTACCAGCAGGAACAGGTACCAGAACTGCTTGACGAAGGCCGAGGTGGCCAGCAGCACGCGGGTCTGCGTCGGCATGTCCTGCCCCATGTTCTTGATGAAGCCGGCCATCTGCGGCACCAGATAGACCATGAGGAAGAAGGTCACGCCGAGGACGATGGTGCCGACGAAGGCCGGGTACATGAACAGCTTCTTGGTGTGCGAGGCCAGCTCGTCCTCCCACTTCAGCGATTCGGTGAGGCTCTTCAGCACGGCCGGCAGGTTGCCGGTGTTCTCGCCGGCGCGGATCAGGCTGCTGAAGACCTTGTCGAAGACCTTCGGGTGCTCGTCCATCGCCTGCGACAGCGTGCGGCCGCCCTCGATGGCCTCGATCATGCTGGTGATGACTTCGCGGAAGCGCGGGTGGAAGAGGCTGTCGCGCAGGTCCGTCAGGCCCTCGAGGATCGGCACGCCGGCGCGCGTCAGCTGCTCCATGTGGAAGCAGAAGTTGATCAGCTCGGGCTTGGGGATCTTGCCGCCGCGGAAGAAGCCGCCCTGGCGGACTTCGCTGCCGTTGATGAAGTCGAGGTCCATGCGCTTCAGGCGCATCTCGAGGTCGACCAGATTGATGGCGTCGAGCTGGCCGTGCACCAGGCGGCCGCCTTCATTCATGGCTTTGTAGGTGAACAGCGACACGCTCAGGTCTCCGCAGGACCGCGCCCTGAAGGGCTGGCGCAGCCGCCCTGAAGAAGTACTCCTGGGGTGCCCCAAGGAGGCCTGAAGTCAACAACCCGGAAGTCGCCTAGCGACTGAACCGTCGTCATCCCCTTCCATGGGAAGGGGGCGGGGGGGAAGGTCGTCATATCTACATCCGCTCCGTCAGGTCGACCACGCGGCCGACTTCTTCCAGCGAGGTGGAGCCTTCGCGCACCCGCCGCAGTCCGTCTTCGGCCAGGGTGCGGAAGCCCTTGGCCAGCGCCGCCTGCTTGATTTCCCGGTTGGTGGCGCGGCGCGCCACCAGTTCGTCGAGGTCGGCGTCCATGCGCAGCAGCTCCATGATCGCCTGGCGGCCGCGGTAGCCCTGGTATTCGCAGTGCTCGCAGCCGCTGGCGCGGTACAGCGTCGGCGGCGGCGCGTCGTCGGCCAGGCCGAGCAGGCGCGTCTCGTGGGCTTCGGGCTTGTAGGGCTTCTTGCAGTGCGGGCAGAGCTTGCGCACCAGCCGCTGGGCGACGACACCGATGATGTTGCCGGCCATGATGTCGGGCAGCACGCCGATGTCGAGCAGGCGCGGGACGGCGCCGATGGCGGAGTTGGTATGCAGGGTGGAGTACACCTGGTGGCCGGTCATGGCGGCGCGGAAGGCCATCTCGGCGGTGTCGGCGTCGCGGATCTCGCCGACGAGGATGACGTCCGGGTCCTGGCGCATCATCGAGCGCACGCCGTTGGCGAAGTCGAGCTTGGCGGTTTCCGCCACCGAGGTCTGGCGGATCATCGACATCGGGTATTCGACCGGATCCTCCAGGGTCATGATGTTGATGCCTTCCTCGTTGATGTGGTTGAGCACCGAGTAGAGCGTGGTGGTCTTGCCGCTGCCGGTCGGGCCGGTGACGAGGATGATGCCCTCGGGGCGGGCGATCATCAGCTTCAGCTGGTCGAGCTGCGCGTCGTCGAGGCCGACCTGGTCGAGCGGCACGATGCCCTTCTGGCGGTCGAGGATGCGCAGCACGACGTTCTCGCCGTGGATGGTCGGCTGCGCCGAAACGCGGAAATCCACCAGCCGGCCGCTGATGTTGAGCGAGATGCGGCCGTCCTGAGGGGCGCGCGTCTCGGCGATGTTCATGTTGCTCATGACCTTGATGCGCACCGCCATCGCCGGCCAGTAGGACTTGTGCAGGGCGCGGATCTGCCGCAGCAGGCCGTCGATGCGATAGCGGATGCGCAGGAAGTTCTGTTCCGGCTCGAAGTGCACGTCGGAGGCGTCGCGCTTGACGGCGTCGGTGAGGACGGCGTCGATCAGGCGCACCACCGGCTGGCTGTATTCGTCGCTGGTGGCGGCGAGGCTGCGCCAGTCGATCTCGCCGGTCTCGATCTCGTGCAGGATGCCGTCGATCGACAGCTCGTGGCCGTAGTACTGGTCGATGGCGCGGGCGATTTCCGATTCGCCCGCCAGCACCGTCTCGATCTGCAGGTCGTCGTGGGTCAGCGAGCGCAGCTTGTCCAGCGCGACGATGTCGTTGACGTCGGCGATGGCCACCGTCATGCGGTGCTGGCTGCGGTTGTAGTCGAGCGGCAGCAGGCGGTGGCGCTTGGCGAGGTCCTGCGGCACCAGCCGCAGCGCCTCCGGGTCGACGATGGCGTGGGAGAGGTCGACGCTCTTCTTGCCGAGGCTCTCGCCGAGGGCGTCGCGCAGCGTCGCCTCGGAAATGAAGCCCAGGCTGACCAGCAGCTTGCCGACCGGCTGGTTGGACTTCATCTGCTCCAGCAGCGCGATGCGCAACTGGTCCTCGCTGATGACTCCCTGCGCGATCAGGATCTGGCCGAGCGGCCGTCGATGCGGTGCGGGCGAATTCATCTCCATGGCGCCGTTGAGGGCGCAGCGTTATTTTGGTTACGGCCGCCGCTGCGCGGCTTAACGCCCGCTGCGTTCACGTTGGCCTTCACCGAAAGAAGCACCGGAGGCCTCCACCGGTTCTTATTTTTGCAGTTCGCTGACGCGGCCGGCGACCTGGTTTCTGTCGAAGGCGGCAGGGCGTTGGCTGGCCGCGGCAAGCGCTCCCTGATAATACTGCAATGCCAGCTTGGGTTGGCGCAATTGCTCCAGGCTGACGGCCAGGTTGAACTGGTAGTCCGGATTCTCGCCGTCGATGGTGTAGGCGCGGAAATAGGCCTGCTGCGCCTCGTTCCAGCGCCCCTGCCGGGCATACAGGTTGCCCAGGGCGAAGTGCAGGGTGGGCGAGTCCGGCTGGCTGGCGAGCAGATTCTTCAGGCGGCTTTCCGATTGGGTCGGATCGACCTGGCCGCGCAGGCTGATCAGGCCTGCCTGGGCGGCGTTGTCCTTCGGGTCGGCTTCGAGGATGCGCAGGTAGAGGTCTTCGGTGGCCTCGGGCTGGCCCCTGTGCAGGCCGATGGCGGCAAGGCCGTGCAGTGCATCGGTGTTCTTCGGCTCGCTCTTCAATACCAGCCGGTAGTCGCGCTCGGCGCTGGCGAGGTCGCCCGCCTGGAAGGCCTGGTAGGCGCTGGCGATCTGCGGATTTACCTTCATCCTGGCGGTCGTGATGCGGATCGGGCTTTCCGGCTCGGCGGCGGCGGGCGCCGGCCGTGCTGCCGGCCGTGGCGCGGCGCGCTCGGGCAAAGTCAGCTGCGGCGGGACGGCGGCCGGTTTTTCGGCGGGCGCGGCCGCCGCGGGTGCGGTAGCGGCAGGGGGCGCGGCCGGAGGGGCCGCGGCGGGTGCAGGCAGCGGCGCGGGTGCGGCGGCGATTGGCGCCGGGGGCGTGGTAGTGCGGGCCGTGGCCGGCGACGAGCCGAGCCCGCCCTTCGGCTGCATCTGCCACCAGAAGTAGCCGCCGATGCCGGCGGCGGCGAGCAGGGTGGCCAGGCCGCCGACGACGACGAGGTTGCGGTTCTGCGCCGGCTGCTTGGCCTGGAAGACGTTCTGCGCTGCGGCGCGCTCGCGCCGCAGCGATTCCGCCGCCGGCGCCGCCGGACGCTCCGCTGCGGCCGTTGCGGCGGCGGCTTCGGGCCTGGCGGCGGGCGGCGTGTGGAACTCGTGGTCGAGCAGTTCCAGGCGCGAAGGCAGTTCCGGCAGGCCGCGCGTCTCGGCGCCGTCCTCGGCGGCCGGCGGGCTTTCCTGCGGCGCGTCCTTC
>CAJPFL010000148.1 GCA_905339315.1 Rhodocyclaceae bacterium | reverse complement strand
CGGATCTGGTTGATGAAGATCACCAGGGTGTTGGTGCGCTTGATGTTGGCGGTGAGCTTGCGCAGCGCCTGGCTCATCAGGCGCGCCTGCAGGCCGGGCAGCTGGTCGCCCATCTCGCCCTCGATCTCGGCCTTCGGCGTCAGCGCCGCGACCGAGTCGATGACCACCACGTCGATGCCGCCCGAGCGCACCAGCATGTCGGCGATCTCGAGGGCCTGTTCGCCGGTGTCCGGCTGGGAGATCAGCAGGTCGCCGACCTTCACGCCGAGCTTCTGCGCATATTGCGGATCGAGCGCATGCTCGGCGTCGATGAAGGCGGCGGTGCCGCCGAGCTTCTGCATTTCCGCGATGACCTGCAGGGTCAGGGTCGTCTTGCCGGAGGATTCCGGGCCGTAGACTTCGACCACCCGGCCGCGCGGCAGGCCGCCGATGCCCAGGGCGATGTCCAGGCCGAGCGAGCCGGTCGAGACGGATTCGATGTCCTTTGCCACCTCGCCGTCGCCCAGGCGCATGATCGAGCCCTTGCCGAACTGCTTCTCGATCTGGGCCAGAGCCGCCGAGAGCGCCTTGCTTTTGTTGTCTTCCATAGTGTTCCCCAGTGGATTGCGATTGAATTATGGCACACTCTTTGCCGGGCTGGCTCGCATGCAAACTGTCAATTAAATAATCATAAAATCAGCTGCTTGCATCGATGTTAGTGCTTGCTTCAGCGAGCTTCCGGAGCAGGCCTTGCAGGGCATGGACCACCGATTGCTTGCGCACCGCCTCGCGGTCGCCGGGAAAGTGCTTCGTCTCCGCCGTCGGTGCCCCGCCTTGCAGGACCCAGGCAAAGCATACGGTGCCCACTGGCTTACCCGGTGAGCCACCCGACGGGCCCGCAACCCCCGAAATGGCCAGGGCCGCCTGGGCATGGCTGCGCCGGAGCGCCCCGGCCGCCATCTCGCGCACGACGGCCTCGCTCACCGCGCCGTCCTGCCGCAGGGTGTCGGCCTTCACGCCGAGCAGTTCCTGCTTGGCGGCGTTGGAATAGCTGACGTAACCGCGCTCGAACCATTGCGAACTGCCGCCGGTCGCCGTGACCACTTCGGCAACCCAGCCCCCGGTGCAGGATTCCGCGCAAGCGAGCATTGACTTGCGTTCGAGCAGGGCTGCACCGACGCGGACCGAAAGATCCTCCAGTTCCTTATCCATTGAAGATCACCTTGAACAGGGCGAGCACCAATAAGGTATAGCCGGCCGCCACCAGGTCGTCGAGCATGACGCCGAAGCCGTGCTTCATGTGGCCGTCGATCCAGCGCGCCGGCTGCGGCTTGACGATGTCGAAGAAGCGGAACCAGATGAAGGCGGCCAGCTGCCAGAGCCAGCCTTCGGGCGTCAGCAGCAGCACCAGCCAGAACGGCACGATCTCGTCCCAGACGATGGCACCGTGGTCGGCCACGCCCAGGTCGCGGCCGCTGCGGCTGGCGGCGAAGACGCCGACGGCGAAGGCGGCGACGAGAAAGGCCAGGAAGCCGGCATCCGAGAAATAAGGCTTGATCAGCGGAAACAGCAGCCAGGCGGCCAGCGTGCCGGCCGTGCCCGGCGCCACCGGCGACAGGCCGCTGCCGAAGCCGAGGGCGATGAAATGCGCCGGGTGGGCGAAGAGGAATTTCAGGCCGGGCTTGGGCATCAGGCGAAGTGGTCGAAGCCGCGCCTGGAGACGGGCATCGGCTGACCGGCGGCGTCGCGCAGGATCAGTTCGCCGGCCGGTCCCGCCCGCAGGCTGCCGATGCGCGCCAGCGGCAGGCCGAGCCTGGCCGGCAGCGCCTCGATCGTGCCGCGCCGGGCGGGCGGCGCGCTGAACGCGAGTTCGTAGTCGTCGCCGCCGGCGAGCAGGCAGCGCTGCGCCAGCGTGGCGTCGTCGCAGGCCTCGAGGGCGGCGCGCGGCAGGCGCGCGAACTCGAGATCGGCCGCCAGTCCGGCGCGTTCCAGGATGTGGCCGATGTCGGCGAGCAGGCCGTCGGAGATGTCGATGGCCGCACTGGCCAGGCCGCGCAGGGCGAGGCCGAGTGCGACGCGCGGCTGCGGGCGGTCGAGTGCCGCCAGGCACTGCGCCCTCGCCGTGTCGGGCAGACTGACTTTTCCCAGCCGCTGATTCAGCCCCAGTGCCGCCAGGCCGGGCGTGCCCGACACCCAGAGGTCGTCGCCGGGCTGCGCGCCGGCGCGCGTCAGCGCCTGCCCCTGCGGCACTTCGCCGAAGACGGTCGGGGCGAGGTTGAGCGGCCCGCGCGTGGTGTCGCCGCCGATGACGTCGACTTCAAAAGCTTCGGCGCAGGCGAAGAAGCCATGCGCGAAGGCGGCGATCCACGCCTCGTCGGCGGCGGGCAGCGAAGCCGCCACCACCGCCCAGCGCGGCTGCGCGCCCATGGCGGCGAGGTCGGAAAGGTTCACGGCGAGGGATTTCCAGCCGAGCGCCTCGGGTTCCGCATCGGGCAGGAAATGCGTGCCGGCCACCAGCATGTCGGTGGTCACCACCAGATCCATCCCGGGCGCCGGGCGCACGATGGCGCCGTCGTCGCCGACGCCCAGCACCGTGTGCCGCACCGGCCGCGTGAAGTGGCGCGCGATCAGCTCGAACTCGGAAGGCACGGACGGCTGCCGGAAGA
>CAJPFL010000147.1 GCA_905339315.1 Rhodocyclaceae bacterium | reverse complement strand
TGCCCTGGCCGTTGCCGGCCTCTTCGCCGTGCCGGCACTGGCGCAGACCAATGTCACCATTTCCGGCAAGTTCGTGGGCGGTTATGACAACTACAGCGTCAAGGACTGCCAGGTCGCTTCCGACTGCCGCTCCGAGTCGCGTTTTTCCGACCAGAGCTCGCGCATCATCTTCAATATCGTCGAGGACCTTGGCGGCGGCCTGAAGGCCTGGGGTCAGCTCGACTCCCGCTTTCAAGTCGACACGGGCGGCAGCAACGCGGCCGGTACCAACCAGTGGGCCAGCGGCAACACCGGCATGGGCCTGATGCATGCCTCCTGGGGCAAGGTCACCCTCGGCCGCTGGGACGTGCACTATGACGAAATCTGGAAGTACATCGGCGGCAATCGCGCCGGTTCGCAGCAAACCAACCTCGCCGACGGCCTGATGTCGCAGGTGGCCACCACCGCCGGCGGCGCAGCCACTGCCCAGACGGTCGGTTTCGCTACCCGCACCGCCAACCTGCTGATGTGGGACAGCCCGAACTGGAACGGCTTCACCGGCCGCCTCGGCTACTCCACCAACCCGACCGCCAACGAAGGCACTGGCGTGACTTCCGCCGTGAACAGCGGCAACGCCGGCGGCGGCTACGCCTGGAGCGCGGCCCTGCGCTACAACAATGGCCCCTGGACGGCCGGCTACTCGCACTATGCTTCAGAGTCCGAAAACCAGCAGAATGTTGCCGCTACCGGTGCGAATGTTGCCGCGGTCAACAACCTGACCGGCGACCGCATCTGGCTCGGCTACACCTTCGCCATGGGCCTGAAGCTCGGTTTTGCCTATGACTGGAGCAGGAACGACAATGCTGCAGCTGGAGCTCTGACCACGACCAACCAGAAGCGCGGTGCCTGGTACCTGCCGGTCAGCTACAGCTGGGGCCCGCATGCGATCTACGCGCAGTATGCCCGTGCCGGCGACACCAGCAACGACATGGGCCTCGACACCGGCGCCAGCGCCTGGAACATCGGCTACGACTACGCCTTCTCGAAGCGCACCTCGATGGGCATCTACTACACCGCCCTCAGCAACAAGTCCGGCGGCAACTACAACCTCAAGTCCGTTGGCGGGAGTGGCGCCACCGCGATTGGCGCGGGTGGCGCCGGCACCACGGGCCTGGGTGCGGATGCCCGCCAGTGGTACATCGGCATGGCACACAGCTTCTGATCGACTCCCAGAGTCTTTCAGTAGACTTGAAACGGCCGCCCGAGGGCGGCCGTTTTCTTTGGCTGTCAGGGTGCCCTGTCTGCTAGAGCAGCACGAGGTTGTCGCGGTGGATGATCTCCGGCGCGTCAAGATAGCCGAGGACGGCCTCGATTTCCGAACTCGGCTGGCGGGCGATGCGGCGCGATTCCGAGCTGGAGTAGTTCACCAGGCCGCGGGCGATTTCGCGGCCGTCCGCCGTGCGGCAGGCGACGGCCGCACCGCGTTCGAATTCCCCTTCCACGGCGGTGACGCCAATCGGCAGCAGGCTCTTGCCTGAAGCCAGGGCCTTCGCTGCGCCTGCATCGAGAATCAGGCTGCCGGCCAACTGGAGATGGTCGGCCAGCCACTGCTTGCGTGCCGCCAGCGGCGTCGAGGAGGCGACGAGGAGGGTGCCGAGCGCTTCGCCCTGCGCCAGCCGCGGCAGCACGTCGACCTCGCGGCCGCTGGCGATCAGGGTGTGGGCGCCGCTGCGGGCGGCGCGCTGAGCTGCCCGTACCTTGGTGATCATGCCGCCCCTGGAAATGCCCGAGCCGGCGCCGCCGGCCATGGCTTCCAGCGCCGTGTCGTCGGCGCGGTGCTCGGCGACCAGCGTTGCCGCCGGGTCCCGGCGCGGATCGGCGGTGAACAGCCCGGCCTGGTCGGTGAGGATGATGAGGGCCTCGGCCTCGACCAGGTTGGCGACCAGCGCCCCCAGCGTGTCGTTGTCGCCGAAGCGGATCTCGTCGGTGACGACGGTGTCGTTCTCGTTGATGACGGGGACGACGCCAAGCTCGAGCAGGGCGGTGAGCGTCGAGCGGGCGTTGAGGTAGCGCAGCCGGTCGGCAAGGTCTTCGTGCGTCAGCAGGATCTGCGCGGTCTTCAGGCCGTATTGGGTGAAACAGGTCTCGTAGGCCTGGGCCAGGCCCATCTGGCCGACTGCGGCGGCGGCCTGCAGCTCGTGCATGGCATGCGGGCGGCTTGCCCAGCCAAGGCGCTGCATGCCGGCGGCGATGGCGCCGCTGGAGACCAGCAGCACCTCGCGGCCATCCTCGCGCAGGCGGGCGATCTGCCGCGCCAGCTCGCCGAGGTAGTCGATGGCCAGACCGGTGCCGTCATTGGTGACCAGTGCGCTGCCGACCTTGACCACCAGCCGGCGCGCCTGGCTAATCTTCCGTCTCATCGTCCTGCGCCTCGCGCTTCTGGTTTTCGATGTGCGCCATGATAGCGAAAGTCAGCTCGCGGCAGCCGCCGCCGTCGATGGCGGAGATGGCGAAGTGCCGTTCCACCGGGCCGTAGCCGGCGAGCAGGGCGGCAAGGCGCGCCGCGCGCTCGCCTTCCGGCAGCAGGTCGATCTTGTTGGCGACCAGCCAGCGCGGCTTGTCGTGGAGCGCCGGATCGTACTTCTTCAGTTCGTCGAGGATGGCGCGGGCGTCGCGCACCGGGTCGGCGGCCGGATCGAAGGGGGCGATGTCGACGATGTGCAGCAGCAGGCGGGTGCGCTGCAGGTGGCGCAGGAACTGGTGGCCGAGGCCGGCACCGTCCGCCGCGCCCTCGATCAGGCCGGGAATGTCGGCGACGACGAAGCTGCGGCTGGCGTCGACGCGCACCACGCCGAGGTTCGGGTGGAGGGTGGTAAACGGGTAGTCGGCGACCTTCGGCCGCGCCGAGGAGACGGCGCGGATGAAGGTGGACTTGCCGGCGTTGGGCAGGCCGAGCAGGCCGACGTCGGCCAGCACCCTGAGCTCCAGCTTGAGGTCGCGGCGCTCGCCCGGCGTGCCCGGCGTGCATTGCTTCGGCGCGCGGTTGGTGCTCGACTTGAAGTGGATGTTGCCGAGGCCGCCCTGGCCGCCCTTGGCGATCAGCGCCTGCTTGCCGTCCCGGTCGAGGTCGGCGATGAGCTCGCCGGTTTCGAGGTCGCTGATGACGGTGCCGACCGGCATCCGCAGGAGCATGTCTTCGCCGCCGCGGCCGTAGCAGTCGGCGCTCATGCCGTTCTCGCCGCGCTCGGCGCGGAAGATGCGTGTGTAGCGGAAATCGATGAGCGTGTTGAGGTTGCGGTCGGCGACGGCCCAGATGCTGCCGCCGCGGCCGCCGTCGCCGCCCGACGGCCCGCCCTTCGGCACGTATTTCTCGCGCCGGAAGGTGGCCGCGCCATTGCCGCCGTCGCCGGCAATGACCTCGATCTTGGCTTCGTCGAAGAATTTCATCGCAGTAAATAAAAAGGCCCTGCCAAGTGGCAGGGCCTTCTTGGCGGATTGAGCGCCTTAGGCGGCCGGGACGATGTTCACCGTCCTGCGCTTCTCGGCGCCCTTGACGGTGAATTCGACCGTGCCGGTGACCTTGGCGAACAGCGTGTGGTCGCGGCCCATGCCGACGTTGTCGCCGGCGTGGAACTGGGTGCCGCGCTGGCGCACGATGATGCTGCCGGCGTTGATGACCTGGCCGCCGTAGCGCTTCACGCCGAGGCGCTTCGATTGCGAGTCGCGTCCGTTGCGCGAGCTGCCGCCTGCCTTTTTATGTGCCATGTGTCTGCTCCTTGCTTACGCCGAAATGCCGGAAATCTGGATTTCGGTGAAGTTCTGCCGGTGGCCCTGGTGCTTCTGGTAGTGCTTGCGCCGGCGCATCTTGAAGATCTTCACTTTATCGTGCCGGCCCTGGGAGAGGACCTTGGCCTGGACAGAAGCGCCTTGCACCAGCGGCGCGCCGATTTTCACCGACTCGCCATCGCCGACCATGAGAACCTGGTCGAGGGTGATTTCAGCGCCCACTTCTGCCGGTATCTGTTCTATTTTCAGTTTTTCGCCGGCTGCGACGCGATACTGCTTGCCGCCGGTTTTTATGACCGCATACATGATGGACTCCGTGGTTCGTGTTGCAACAGAACCGCGCATTTTATACAAAAACCCCCATTCGGTCAAAGCCTTCTTGACGGCCTCCGGCGACCCCCCTACCATGCCGCATTTACGCAATTTGCCCCGGTATTCACCCCTTGAGCCTCGCCGCCCTTTACGCGCCGATCGCCGCCGACATGCAGGCGGTGGACGCCGTCATTCGTGACCGCCTGCATTCCGATGTGGTGCTGATCCGCCAGGTCGCCGAGTACATCATCGGCGCCGGCGGCAAGCGCCTGCGCCCGGCGCTGGTGCTGTTTTCCGCGGGCGCGCTCGGCT
Organism: Rhodocyclaceae bacterium; assembly: GCA_905339315.1. Lineage (GTDB taxonomy): Bacteria > Pseudomonadota > Gammaproteobacteria > Burkholderiales > Rhodocyclaceae > Desulfobacillus. The sequence goes on along the minus strand of CAJPFL010000147.1, from coordinate 40,713 downwards.
ACCGCGGCAGCGACCACCGGGAGCTGGCGGCGGTGGTGGAGTTCATCCACACCGCCACCTTGCTGCACGACGACGTGGTGGACGAGTCCGACCTGCGCCGCGGCAACCAGACCGCCAACGCCCTGTTCGGCAACGCCGCCTCGGTGCTGGTCGGCGATTTTCTCTATTCGCGCGCCTTCCAGATGATGGTGTCGGTCGGCAGCATGCGCATCCAGCAGGTGCTGGCCGACGCCACCAACACCATCGCCGAGGGCGAGGTGCTGCAGTTGCTCAACTGCCACAACGCCGATGTCGATGTCCCACAATACCTGCGCGTGATCCGCTACAAGACGGCCAAGCTGTTCGAGGCGGCGATGCGGCTGGGCGCCATCCTCTCCGGCGCCCCGGCGGACATCGAGGAGGGCCTGGCGCGTTACGGCATGCACCTGGGCACGGCCTTCCAGCTGGTCGACGACGTGCTCGACTATTCCGGCGACGAGGCAGCCACCGGCAAGCACCTCGGTGACGATCTGGCCGAGGGCAAGCCGACGCTGCCGCTGATTCACGCCATGAAGCATGGCAGCGCCGAGCATGCGGCATGCGTGCGCCACGCCATCGAGGCCGGCGGGCGTGATGCCCTGCCGGGGGTGCTGGCGGCGATCCGCGCCAGCGGCGCGCTGGACGAGACGCGCCGCCATGCCGAAGCCGAGGCGAGGCTCGCACTCGAGGCGATTGCCCCGCTGCCGCCTTCGACATTCCGGGATTCTCTGGTACAATTGGCGTCGTTCGCAGTCGCACGTGACTTCTGATTTGAAGGCGCGGTCGCGGCTGCATTCGTTTCGGCGGGCGCAGTTGTCCATTGCGCCGGCCAAGACGTCGGGGTGTAGCTCAGCCTGGTAGAGTACTGCGTTCGGGACGCAGGAGTCGGAGGTTCAAATCCTCTCACCCCGACCAATCCTAATATCGCCTGCCGATGCCGGGCGGCGACGGAGCCGGGCATGTCCAAGCTGATCCTGCTGCTCTTTCTCGGATTCCTCGCCTATCTCCTGTTCAAGGGTCTCCAGCGTGCGGCTGCGCGTCGCCAGGGGAAGGCGCAGCCGCCGGCGCCGCCGGAGCGCATGGTGGCCTGCGCCCGCTGCGGGGTGCATCTTCCCGAGAGCGAATCCCTCGAAGGGGACGCTGGCGGGCGCTTCTGCAGCGAAGAACACCGCCGGCTCGGCGCCGCATGACCGAAGGCCGACCGGAACTGCCCTATACGGCCGGCCGGCCGGTGTCGGTCTGGACTTCGCTCCACTACTTCAATATCTACCGCCTGATCGTGGCGAGCGTGTTCCTGCTCGCCATTTTCATCTATCCGCGCACCAGCGGCTTTGGCTCGGAGCATCTCCGGCTGTTCGTCTGGACCAGCATCGGCTATTGGCTGCTGGCCGCCTTCTTCTATGGGGCGCTGAAGAAGTTGCGCATGGGCTTCAACCGGCTACTGTCGCTCCAGGTCATGGGCGACGTCCTGGCCATCACCCTCATGATGCATGCCAGCGGTGGCACCCGCAGCGGACTGGCCGTCATGCTGCTGGTGGTGCTGGCCGGCGCCGGACTCGTCGGCCAGGGCCGGCTGACGCTGTTCTACGCGGCGCTGGCGACGGTGGCGGTGCTGTTCGAGCAGTCCTGGCGCGTGCTCGACTCCGGCGCGGACTTTGCCGACCTGGTGCAGACCGGCATCCTTTGCATCGGCTTTTTTGCCACGGCGATTTCCGCCCGCCTGCTTGCCCGGCGCGTGATTGCCAACGAGGACCTGGCGCGCCAGCGCGGCATCGATCTGGCCAACCAGTTGTCCGTCAGCGAGCGGGTGATCCGCGACATGCAGGACGGCGTGATGGTGGTGGATTCGGGCGAGCAGGTGCGGCAATGGAACCCGCAGGCCGAGGCGCTGCTCGGGGCGCATCCGCCGCCCCGGCCGGACCTGGCCGCGTTTTCGGTGGCGCTGGCCGGGCACTGCCGCAACTTCAGGAACGGCACGAAGGAGCGGGTGGCGACCTTGCGCGTGCCGGGCAGCGGCGCATTGCTGCGGGCGCGCTTCGTCCATGCCGGGGCCAGCGGCGACGTCCTGATTTATCTCGAGGACATGGGCCGCATCCAGCAGCAGGCCCAGCAAATGAAGCTCGCGGCGCTCGGCCGGCTGACCGCGAATATCGCCCACGAGATACGCAACCCGCTCTCGGCCATCAGCCACGCCGCCGAACTGCTGCGCGAGGAAAAGCGAACCGAAGGACAGCAGCGCCTGTCGCGCATCATCAACGACAACGCCCAGCGCCTCGAGCGCCTGGTGCGCGATGTGCTGGAACTGGGGCGGCGCGACAAGACTTCGCAGGAGCAGCTGCGTCTGGCCGGCTTCCTCGAGAGCTTTCTGGATGAAATGGCCATGCACGAGCAGGTTGACCGATCGGTCTTTTCGCTTTCGCTCGACTCCGATCCGGCCCTCCTGTTCGACCGCACCCACCTGAATCAGGTACTGTGGAACCTGCTCTCCAATGCCCTGCGCTATTGCAGCGGCAGGCCGGGTGCGGTCAGAATCGAGGTACGTGACCTGCCGTCCTCGGAACGCGTCGAATTGCATATCATGGACGACGGCGCCGGGGTCGGCGAGGAGGCGCGGGGCAAGATCTTCGAGCCTTTTTTTACCACGCACAGCAGGGGGACGGGGCTCGGCCTGTATATCGCCCGAGAACTCTGCGAGGCGAACGATGCGCTGCTCGAGTGGGTCGACAATCAGCCCGGCGCGCATTTCCGCATAATCGGGAGAAACCAGCGGTGGCAGGAAAACCAGAACGCAGAGGACAGCCTGGACTAGGCCGGGTGCTCGTCGTCGATGACGAGGACGACATCCGCGAGCTGCTTGACATGACCCTGTCGCGCATGGGGCTGGATGCCGATTGCGCCGCGAATGTGGCGGAGGCGCGCCGGCTGCTCGCGGAGAAAACCTACGAGCTCTGCCTGACCGACATGCGCCTGCCAGACGGCGACGGCCTGGAGCTGGTGCGCTTCATCGGCGAGCAATGCCGCGACCTGCCGGTGGCGGTGATCACCGCCCACGGCAGCATGGAGAATGCCGTGTCGGCGCTCAAGGCGGGCGCCTTCGACTACGTGCCGAAGCCGGTCTCGCTGGAGCAGCTGCGCGCCCTGGTGAAGTCCGTGCTCAACCTGCCGAGCCGGGATGCCGGCCGGGCCGAGGCGGGTGAGCGCACCCTGCTCGGCGAGTCGCAGGCCATCCGCCAGGCCCGCAGCATGATCGAGAAGGTGGCGCGCAGCCAGGCGCCTGTCTATATCAGCGGCGAATCGGGCAGCGGCAAGGAGCTGGCGGCCCGGCTCATCCACGAACTGGGTGCGCGTCGCGGCCAATCCTTCGTCGCCGTCAATTGCGGCGCCATTCCGGAGAACCTGATGGAGAGCGAATTCTTCGGCTACCGGAAAGGCGCCTTCACCGGCGCCGACAACGATCGCGAAGGCTTCTTCCAGGCGGCGCACGGCGGCACCCTGTTCCTCGACGAGGTGGCCGACCTGCCGCTGACGATGCAGGTCAAGCTGTTGCGCGCCATACAGGAAAAGCGCGTGCGCAAGGTGGGCGCGCCCGCAGAGGATCCGGTCGATGTCCGCATCATCAGCGCCACGCACCAGGACCTGAAGGCGCTGGTGGCGGCGGGCCGGTTTCGCCAGGACCTGTTCTACCGCCTGGACGTGATCGAGCTGAAGATGCCTTCATTGCATGAGTGCCGCGAGGACATCCCGCTTCTCGCCGAAAGCATCCTGGCGCGACTGGCGCGGGAGGCGGGCCTGCCGTTGCCCCGCCTGGCCGACGCGGCGCTGAAGGCGCTGGGGGAATACCCGTTTCCCGGCAATGTGCGCGAGTTGGAGAACATCCTCGAGCGCGCCCTGGCCTTGATCGGCGGCAGCGAGATCGGCGTCGACGACCTCCATCTGGCGCCGCTGGCGCATTCGGGGTCCGGCGCCGCCGCCCACGCCGAAGCCGGGGCCTCGCTGCAGGATCATCTCGACCGCGTCGAGAAACAGGCGATACTCGAGGCCCTGCAGAAAACCCGCTTCAACCGGACGGCGGCCGCCAAGCTGCTTGGCGTCACCTTCCGCTCCCTGCGCTACCGCATGGAGCGGCTTGGGCTGAATGACTAGCGGGTTCGACGCCGAAGGCTGGCTGGCCGGCATACGGCGCGTCCCGTCCCCCAATTGCGATGAGCGTCCCGCCGGGCAGCCCGTGCGGCTGATCGTGGTGCACGCCATTTCCCTGCCCCCTGGCGAGTTCGGCGGCGACGGCATCGAGCGCTTGTTCACCAACACCCTCGATCCCGACGCGCATCCCTACTACCGGGAAATCCAGTCGCTGCGCGTCTCCGCCCACTTCCTGGTCCGGCGCGACGGCGGGCTCGTGCAATTCGTGCCTTGCCGCCAGCGCGCCTGGCACGCCGGCGAATCCTGCTGGCGCGGCGCCGGATGCTGCAACGACTTCTCGATCGGCATCGAACTCGAAGGCTGCGACGACATTCCTTTCGCCCCGCCGCAATATCCGGCCCTGGCCCGGCTCATCCGCCTCCTGCGGCAACAGCATCCCATCGAGGACATCGCCGGCCATGCCGACATCGCACCGGGCCGCAAGACGGATCCGGGTCCGCAATTCGATTGGGCGCAACTCCATCGTCTCCTCGCGCGCGGCGAGGCGTGAAAAATTACCGCTCGGGCGTGTTGGCGGATGCGCATGCGGCGGCGCGCGTGATTTTTTGCGACACTGATTTTCGGGGTATGACAAAAAATGCAAAAAACACTTGCATCCGAAAAGTCAAGCTACTAGAATTAGGTCGAAATGTTTGCCGGGGCACTAGATCTAGTAGGTTAGGATGCGTGCCCGGAAGGTGGCGGCAGCGGCAGGCCGCAAGACAAATGAGGCAGTCCAACGAGCCAGGCAGCAGGAGATAGACGGAGACAGCTTGATGCAGATTGCGATACTCGTCGGCCACAGGCCGCGACCTCCCTCCAGTTCCAGCGCTCCTCTATTCCTTTCCTTCTTCTTCCCTTTCCCCATTTTCAGCCGCAGCGGCATCGCTGCCGGCGCCCAAGCCCCAAAAGTCGAACAGCAGCCGGTGCGCGGCATGCGTCGTGGCCGGCCTGCATCCATGCCGGGTGCGGCGGACGGGGAAGGCATTTGGAATTCAATCGGCGCGGCATTGCCGTGCCGTTGGATAGTCCGGTCTATTCGGGCCGGGCTGTAGTTGATGGTGTTTGTTTCCTGTTACTTCATATAGGAGGTTTGAAATGGCTACTGCTAAGAAACCCGCTGCCAAGAAGAAACCGGCCGCCAAGAAACCGGCGGTGAAGAAGGCTGCCGCCAAGAAGCCGGCAGCGAAGAAGTCCGCTGCCAAGAAGCCGGCGGCGAAGAAGGCTGCCGCCAAGAAGCCGGCGGTGAAGAAGGCTGCTGCCAAGAAGCCGGCAGCGAAGAAGAAGCCTGCTGCGAAGAAGAAGCCGGCTGCGAAGAAAGTAGCGAAGAAGAAGCCGGCTGCCAAGAAGGCTGCGAAGCGGAAGCCTGCGGCAAAGAAAAAGGCTGCGAAACGGAAGCCTGCGGCAAAGAAAAAGGCTGCGAAAAAGAAGCCTTCGGCAAAGAAAAAAGCCGCGAAAAAGCCTGCGGCAAAGAAAGCGGCCAAGAAGAAGCCTGCAGCCAAGAAAAAGCCCGCGGCAAAGAAAGCTGCGAAGCCTGCTGCGAAACCGGCGGCAGCCCCGGCGCCAGCCGCTGCGGCACCTTCGACCGCTGCAGCTCCTGGCCTGAAGTCGTCGCTCAACCCGGCGGCTGCCTGGCCATTTCCGACCGGCTCGCGTCCTTCCTGAGTTCGTGCGGACCGCCCGGATGGGCGGCCCGGTCACTTTACCGTGACCAGGCTGCCCATCCGCGGCTTATCCTCCCCCCTGAGCTTTTCCACCTGCCGTCAGGCAGACGGGCTACTGGAAATATTGTGTGCAATGCACAATAATTTTTAATGATTATTGACAATAATTCATTTAATCAATACAATATTGTAAATTGCGCTGCGCAATTTTAGAGGTAACCGCCTAGGTTTCATGGGGCGGGCAACCTAGAATAGGCAGCGTTGCACTTCGGTACATCCGGTTACCGAAATCCAGTGCGCGAACTTTCCGCGCCGCATTTCATCCCCAGGTATCACGCCACGACACCCTGAAACAGGGATTTGGCACGGGATGCTGATCCGGATCATGAAAGGAGCAAGCATGAATAACCCAGCAACTTTGAAGAAGTTCATGAGGGAGGCGGCCGCGTTCGCGATGCACTTCGCTCACGGCGGACTCCTGGTGGCAGGCATGATTGTCACGGCCCTCCTGTTTTCCCATGTCCGCTCGGCCGAAAGCCATGAACGCGGCTTGCAGGAAATCGGCAGCATGATCGCCGCCGGCCGCGCCGTAAAGACGGCAGCCCCGGCGACTGACTCGGTTGCCGCGACGTCGACGACGCGCGCCACCGTGGACTACCTGTCGCGCAAGTATCGCGTGGCGGCATCGGCAATCGAGCCGATAGTGCTGGCCGCCCTCGCCGCAGGCGAGCGCGCAGATCTCGATCCCATGCTGATCGTTGCCGTCATGGCGATCGAATCGGGATTCAACCCGATCGCCGAGAGTCCGATGGGCGCCCAGGGGCTGATGCAGGTGATCCCGCGCTTCCATCAGGACAAGCTGGATGCGGTATCGGGCAGCAGCCTGCTCGATCCCATTGCGAACATCCATGTCGGTGCGCTGGTGCTGAAGGAATACATTCGGCTCACGGGTTCGCTGGAGGCCGGACTGCAGCAATATGCCGGGGCGGCCAGCGACGGCGATGCCTTGTATGCTGCCAAGGTCCTGGCGGAAAGGCAGCGGATCGAATCCGCCGTACGGCGCATCAGCCAGACCGGCGCCTGAGTATCAGGTTCCCAGGTGGCGCGCCAGGCGCGCCACGCCTTCTTCCAGCTTGTCCCGCGTTACCGTGTAGGCGAAGCGCACGTGGCGATGCGGGGCGTTGTTCCCGAAGTCGAGTCCGGGCGTGATCGCCACGCCGGCCTGTTCGATCAGCTCGCGCGCCAGGGCCTCGCTGTCATCGGCAATCGACGCACAATCGGCATACAGGTAAAAGGCGCCGCGGGGTGCGGCGGCGATGCGGAAGCCCAGACGGCGCAAGGCCGGCAGCAGGAAATCGCGGCGCGAGCGGAACTCGGCGCGCCGGCCTTCGAGCAGGGCAATGGTTTCCGGCCTGAACGCAGCGAGGGCGGCGTGTTGCGCCGGGGTCGATGGCGAGATGAACAGGTTCTGCGCCAGCTTCTCGATGTCCCGCATGAAGCGCAAAGGCGCCACCAGCCAGCCCAGGCGCCAGCCGGTCATGCCGAAGTACTTCGAAAAACTGTTGATGACGAAAATCTCGTCGGACAGTGAAAGGGCCGTCTGGGCGTCGCAGTCGTAGGTCAGGCCGTGGTAGATCTCGTCGACCAGCAGCGCACCGCCGCGCGCGCCGACGCACGCCGCCAATCCCGCCATCGTTGGCGCCGCGATAAGGGTGCCGGTCGGATTTGCGGGCGAGGCGACCAGCAGTCCCCTGGTGCGTGCTGTCCAGCTTTGTGCGACCTGCTCTGCGGTGGGTTGATAGCCGGATTCCGGCCCGACGCACAGGGCGCGCGGCACGCCCTCGAGCATGCGCACGAAATGGCGATTGCAGGGGTAGCCCGGGTCTGGCAGGAGCAGTTCGTCGCCTGGATCCAGCAGCGCGGCCAGGGCCAGCAGCAGGGCGCCGGAGGCACCGGCGGTAACGGCGATGCGCTCAGGAGAGACATCGACGCCGTAGCGTTCGGCGTAGAAGCGCGATATGGCCTCGCGCAGTTCGGGAATGCCGAGGGCCGGCGTATAAAACACCCGGCCGCTGCGGATGAATTCATTGGCCGCCTCGATCACCGGTTGCGGCGTCGGGAAATCCGGCTCGCCGACTTCCATGTGGATGATGCTGCGGCCGGCAGCCTCGAGTTCCCGGGCGCGCGTGAGCAATTCCATGACATGGAAGGGCGCGATTTGGTTCATGCGCCGGGCGATGCGCGGAAGCCGGTTGCTGCTGTCCATGGCTGCTCAGAATAAATGAAAAGGGCGCCCGCAGGCGCCCTTTGCTGCAACGTAAAGTCAGTTACTCCAGGGCGCCGAAGCTCATGCGGAAGAGCTCCCGCTTGAGCACCAGCTGCTTCGGCAGGCGCTCCTTCAGCTTGTCGAAGAGTTCGCCGTGCAGGTCCAGCTCCTCCTGCCACATCTGCGTGTCAACGCGGGTGAGTTCCTGGAACTGTGCCTTGTTGATTTCCTCCAGGCCGGTCCAGTCGAGGTCCTCGAAGCGCGGCATCCAGCCGAGCGGCGTCTGCTGCGCGCCGACGCGGCCCTTGACGCGGTCCACGATCCATTTCAGTACGCGCATGTTCTCGCCGAAGCCGGGCCACATGAAGTTGCCCTTCTCGTCCTGGCGGAACCAGTTCACCGTGAAGATGCGCGGCGGATTGTCGACGACGTGGCCCATGCGCAGCCAGTGGTTGAAATAGTCGCCCATGTGGTAGCCGCAGAAGGGCAGCATGGCGAACGGATCGCGCCGCACCTGGCCGATCTTGCCGGCGGCGGCGGCGGTGGTTTCCGAGCCCAGCGTGGCAGCCATGTAGACGCCGTAATTCCAGTTGAAGGCCTCGAACACCAGCGGCACGGTGGTGGAGCGGCGGCCGCCGAAGATGAAGGCGGCGATGGGTACGCCGGCCGGGTCTTCCCACTTGTCGTCGAGCGAGGGGCACTGGCTGGCGGGCGCGGTGAAGCGCGCGTTCGGATGCGCCGCCGGGCGGCCGCAGCCAGGCACCCACTCCTTGCCGGTCCAGTCGGTGAGCTTCTCCGGTGGCTGCTTGCTCATGCCTTCCCACCAGACGTCGCCGTCCGGCGTCAGCGCGACGTTGGTGTAGATGATGTTGGCGTGGAGCGTCGCCATGGCGTTGAAGTTGGACTTCTCCGAGGTGCCGGGGGCGACGCCGAAGTAGCCGGCTTCGGGGTTGATGGCGTAGAGACGCCCGTCCTTGCCCGGCTTGATCCAGGCGATGTCGTCGCCCACCGTCGTGACCTTCCAGCCGCCGAGGGTCTTCGGCGGAATCAGCATGGCGAAATTGGTCTTGCCGCAGGCGCTGGGGAAGGCCGCCGCGACATAGCTCTTGTCGCCGTCCGGGGACTCGACGCCGAGGATCAGCATGTGCTCGGCCAGCCAGCCCTGGTCGCGCGCCATGGTCGAGGCGATGCGCAGGGCGAAGCACTTCTTGCCGAGCAGGGCGTTGCCGCCGTAGCCGGAGCCGTAGGACCAGATTTCCCGCGTCTCGGGGAAGTGCACGATGTACTTGGTGTCCTTGTTGCAGGGCCAGCGCACATCCTGCTGTCCCGGCGCGAGGGGGTGGCCGACGCTGTGCAGGCAGGGCACGAACTCGCCATCCTCGCCGAGCACGTCATACACCGCCTTGCCCATGCGGGTCATGATGCGCATGTTGGTGACGACATAGGGAGAATCGGAGATCTCCACGCCGATGTGCGCGATCGGGCTGCCGAGCGGACCCATGCTGAAGGGAATGACATACATCGTGCGGCCGCGCATGCAGCCGCTGAAGAGCCCCTTCAGCGTCTCCTTCATCTTCGCCGGGTCCTCCCAGTTGTTGTTGGGGCCGGCGTCGTCCTTGTGTTGCGAGCAGATGAAGGTGCGGTCCTCGACGCGCGCCACGTCCGAGGGGTCGGACCAGGCGAGATAGGAGTTCGGGCGCTTCTCCGGGTTGAGCTTGATCAGACTGCCTGAAGCGACCATCTCGCCGCACAGGCGGTCGTATTCCTCCTCGGAACCGTCGGCCCAGACGATGCGATCGGGCTGGGTGAGGGTGGCCACCTCCGCTACCCAGGCCTTGAGCCGGGCATTGCGGACGCAGGTCGGGGCGTTGAGCGAGGCGGGATCGGAAAAGCGCTGGTTCATGTTGCGGAATCTCCAGGACGAATCGTTGCGTGGAATTGGTCTGCGGCTGGCCGGAATGTCGGAACTTCCAGGGCAGCGGGTTTGAGCGCGATGCTTGCGATTTGAGGCGGACAAGGCAATGCAATATTATGCCACAACCCCTATGACCCGATAAACTCCGCTACTACCCCGGCCTTTCCGGCCGGCCCCAAGCAGACAAGGATCGATGAAGATGGACGAAGCAATCCGCGCCGCAGCCCTCGAATACCACCGCAAGCCCCGCCCCGGCAAGATCGCCGTGACGCCGACCAAGCAGCTCATCACCCAGCGCGACCTGGCGCTGGCCTACTCTCCGGGTGTCGCCGCCGCGTGCGAGGAAATCGTCGCCAATCCCGCCGAAGCCTCGACGCTGACTTCGCGCGGCAACCTCGTTGCGGTGATCACCAACGGCACGGCCGTGCTCGGCCTGGGCAACATCGGCCCGCTGGCCGGCAAGCCGGTGATGGAAGGCAAGGGCGTGCTGTTCAAGAAATTCGCCGGCGTCGATGTCTTCGACATCGAGGTGAGCGAGCTCGATCCCGACAAGCTGATCGACATCATCGCCTCGCTCGAGCCGACCTTCGGCGGCATCAACCTGGAGGACATCAAGGCGCCGGAGTGTTTCTACATCGAGAAGAAGCTGCGCGAGCGCATGCGCATCCCGGTGTTCCATGACGACCAGCACGGCACGGCCATCATTTCCGCCGCGGCGGTGCTGAACGGCCTGCGCGTGGTGGGCAAGAAGATCGAGGACGTCAAGCTGGTGTGCTCCGGCGCGGGGGCGGCGGCCATCGCCTGTGTGGACCTGATGATTGCCCTGGGCCTGCGCCGCGAGAACGTCTGGATGACGGACTCGAAGGGCGTGGTGAGCAGGAAGCGCCTGGCCGATCTCGATCCGAGCAAGGCGCAGTTCGCCCAGGACACCGCGGCGACGACGCTGGGCGAGGTCGTCGCCGGCGCCGACATCTTCCTCGGCCTGTCGACGGCCGGCGTGCTCAAGCCCGAGATGGTCAAGACCATGGCCGACAAGCCACTGATCCTGGCGCTGGCCAATCCGGTGCCGGAGATCCTGCCCGAGGAGGCCAAGGCGGTGCGGCCCGACTGCATCATCGCCACCGGCCGCTCGGACTATCCCAACCAGGTGAACAACGTCCTCTGCTTTCCCTTCATCTTCCGCGGCGCGCTGGATGTCGGCGCGACCACCATCACGCAGGAAATGGAGCTGGCGACGGTGCGTGCCATCGCCGACCTGGCGCATGCGGAACAGTCCGACGTGGTGGCGGCCGCCTACGCCGGCTCCGACCTGCGCTTCGGGCCGGAATATCTCATCCCGAAGCCGTTCGACCCGCGCCTGATCGTCAAGATCGCCCCGGCGGTGGCGAAGGCGGCGATGGATTCCGGCGTGGCAACGCGGCCGATCGCCGACTTCGACACCTACCGCGAGCAGCTGCAGCAATTCGTGTATCACTCCGGCATCATCATGAAGCCGGTGTTCGCTGCGGCCAAGCAGATCGACAAGCGCATCGTCTATGCCGAAGGCGAGGACGAGCGCGTGCTGCGCGCCGTGCAGGTGGTGGTGGACGAGCAGTTGGCGAGGCCCATCCTCATCGGTCGCCCCGAGGTGATCGAGCACCGCATCCAGAAATGCGGCCTTCGCATCCGCTCCGGCGTCGACTTCGAGCTGTGCAATCCGCAGTTGGATTCGCGCTACAAGGATTTCTGGCAGACCTACCTGCAGCTGACCGAGCGCAAGGGCGTTTCGCCCGATTACGCCCAGATCGAGATGCGCCGCCGCCACACCCTGATCGGCGCCATGATGATCCACAAGGGCGATGCGGACGGCATGCTCTGCGGCACCTTCGGCACGCACGCCCTGCACCTGCAGTATGTCGACCAGGTCATCGGCCGGCGCAAGGGCGTCTCGGCCTATTACGCCATGAACGGCCTGATGCTGCCGAAGCAGACGGTGTTCATCTGCGATACCTATGTCAATTACGACCCCGGCGCCGAGCAGCTGGTCGAAATGACCATCCTCGCCGCCGAGGAGCTGCGCCGCTTCGGCCTGACGCCGAAGGTGGCGCTGTTGTCGCATTCCAGCTTCGGCAGCTACGACACCCCCAGCGCGCGCAAGATGCAGCGCGTTGCCCAGCTTCTCTGGGAGCGCACGCCCGAACTCGAGGTGGAAGGGGAGATGCACGGCGACGCGGCGCTTTCGGAAGAGGTGCGCAGCCAGGTCTTCCCCCATTCACGCCTGAAAGGCGAAGCCAACCTGCTCATCATGCCGACGCTCGACGCCGCCAACATCGCCTTCAACCTGCTCAAGCAGGCTGCCGGTGATGGTGTCACCATCGGCCCGATCCTGCTCGGCACGGCGGCGCCGGTCAACATCCTGACGCCGACGGCCACCGTGCGGCGCATCGTCAACCTGACGGCGGTGACCGTCGTCGAGGCCGCCGCAAGGGCTTGAGCGGGCACAACAGCCTTCAAGGCTGCGGGCGCCGGGCGCAATCGCCAGTATGAACGTCGTCACCACAGCTGCACGGCCTGGCACGGGCCACGACAGGACGGCGTTGATCCTGACCGGAGGCGGCGCGCGCGCCGCCTACCAGGTGGGCGTACTGGACGCCATCAGGGAACTGCTGCCCGAGCCCGGCCGCAATCCCTTCCCGATCATTTGCGGCACCTCGGCGGGGGCCATCAATGCCGCCTCGCTGGCCTGCTTCGCCCGGGATTTCGGCGCGGCGGTGGGTTATCTGCGCGACGTCTGGCGCGATTTCCACGCCGCCGACATTTACCGCGCCGATGCCCTGGGGATCGGCGCCAGCGGCCTGAACTGGCTGTCGGCCCTGATGTTCGGCTGGCTCTTCAAGCACAGCCCGCGTTCCCTGCTCGACAATACCCCATTGCGTCGTTTGCTCGAGCGCAGCCTGGATTTCAGGAACATCGATGCGGCGATCGAAAGCGGTGCCCTGTTTGCCGTATCGATCACGGCGTCGGGTTACCTGTCCGGCCACAGCGTCAGCTTCTTCCAGGCTGCGGCGACGGCGGAAACCTGGAAGCGCACGCACCGGGCAGGCACCCGGACACGCCTCTGCGTCGACCACCTGCTTGCCTCCAGTGCCCTCCCGTTCATTTTCCCGGCCATCAAGATTCACCGCGAGTATTTCGGCGACGGCTCGATGCGCCAGCTGGCCCCGATCTCGCCAGCCATCCATCTCGGCGCCGATCGCATTCTGGTGATCGGTTCCGGCCGCATGGAGGACGAAAGGCGCTCGAAGCGCGGCGATGCCTATCCGCCGCTGGCCCAGATCGCCGGCCATGCCCTGTCGTCGATTTTTCTCGACAGCCTGCATGTCGACCTGGAGCGCCTGCAACGCATCAACAATACGGTTGCCATCATTCCGCAGGAAGTGCGCGAGAAGGCCGGGTTTCCCCTGCGCAGGATCGAAACGCTGGTGATTGCCCCCTCGCAACGCCTCGACTATATGGCAGCGCGGCATGTGAAGAGCCTGCCCTGGCCGGTGCGGGCCATGCTGCGCGGCATCGGCGCCACCAGCAAGGCGGGGTCGGCCCTGGCCAGTTACCTGCTCTTCGAGCAACCCTATACCCGCGCCTTGATCGAACTCGGCTATACGGATACGATGGCGCGCCGCAAGGAAGTACGCACTTTCCTCAAAATTGCTGAAGCATGAATTATCCAACTTACTTTAAATAAATAGCCTAACAAGCTATTTTTATTGCAAATATTCTTCCAAGTGCTAGACTCGGAAAACCTCGACCCAATTAGGGGGAATTGCGTGAAATTCAAGCTGACCCTGCTGGCGATCTGCGTGGCCCTTTCCCTGGGCGCACTGGGCGCCAGCACACCCGCCGAGGCGGCGACGAGCAAGAAGCAGGCGGCCAAACACAAGGCCAGGCCCGTCAGCAAAGTCGAGAAGCGGATCGAGCCGCGCGCAGAAGCGCAGGATGCCGACGACCTGCTGCTGAAATCCGCCGCCGTGGTGGTACAGGACCAGTCCTCCGGTGAGGTGCTGTTCGAAAAGAATTCCGATGCCGTGCTGCCGATCGCCTCCATCACCAAGCTGATGACGGCGATGGTGGTGCTGGATGCCCAGCTCTCCCTTACCGAAACGCTGACCATCGGCGACGAGGACGTGGATACCCTCAAGGGGACCCGCTCGCGCCTGAAGGTGGGCACGCAACTCAGCCGCGAGGACATGCTGCTGCTGGCGCTGATGGCCTCCGAGAACCGCGCCGCCTCGGCGCTGTCGCGCCACTATCCGGGCGGCGCCGCGGCCTTCGTCGAAGCCATGAACCACAAGGCTGCTGCCATCGGCTTGAAGGACACCCGCTTTTCCGATCCCACCGGCCTGACCGCCGCCAACGTCTCCAGCGCGCGCGACCTGACCAAGATGGTCGCCGCCGCCGCGCACTATCCGCTCATCCGCGAACTGTCGACCACCAGCGATCGCACGGTGTTGGCGAACGGGCGCCCGATCAGCTTCCACAACACCAACACGCTGGTGCGCAGCCCGGCCTCGGGCTGGGAGATCGCCGTGTCGAAGACCGGCTACATCCGCGAGGCGGGCAAGTGCCTGGTGATGCAGGCCTGGCTGAACAACAAGCCGGTGGTCATCGTGCTGCTCGATTCCTGGGGCCGGCTGACGCGCATCGGCGATGCCAACCGAATCAAGCGCTGGATCGAGAATGCTTCGGCAAATCAGCTGCGGCGCAGTGCCGCGCTGGGCCGGCGAACAGCCGGCTAGGGGCACCGCGAACGGGACAACGGGCCGGCTGACAGCCGGCCTATTTTTTTGGGATGTGGCCGAGCGCGTGCGAGATGTTGTCGGCCGCCTGCTTGATGAGCGGAATCCACTCGGCGTCGTAGCGCTCGGCGGGCGCCGAGACGGAGAGGCCGGCCACCAGCTCGCCGGAATCGTCCCTTACCGGCGCGGCGATGCAGCGCAGGCCCTGCTCGATCTCCTCGTTGTCGAAGGCGACGCCATGGCGGCGCACGCGGTCGAGTTCCTTTTCCAGGACGGGCAGGGTGGTGAGCGAGGTCGGCGTGAAGCCGGGAAGGCCGGTGCGTTTGGCGTACTCGCGCAGTTTCTGCAGGCCGTCCTCTACCAGGAACAGCTTGCCGACGGCGGTGGCGTGCAGCGGCGCGCGGGCGCCGACGAGGTGCACCACGCGCACCGAGGAGCGGCCGCTGGAGGTGCGTTCAACATAAATGATCTCGTCGTCGTGGCGAATGCCGAGGTTGACGCTTTCGCCGATCTGGCCGTGCAGGGTCTGCATGAAAGGCAGCGCGATCTCGCGAATGTTGATGCGCGACTTGACGATATTGCCCAGTTCCAGCAGGCGGATGCCGAGGCGGTAGGCGCCCGGTTCGGCGCGCTCGACGAAGCTGCTGGCGGTCATGGCGCCGAGGATGCGGTGCGCGGTGGACGGGTGCAGGCCGGTCTCCCGCGACAGCTGCTTCAGGCTGACGGCATCCTGATGGTGCGCCAGCACGTCGAGCAGCGTGATCATGCGCTCGATGACCTGGATGGAGCTTTTCGCTTCGGGCTGGGGCAAGATCGGCTTCCGTTGAATCGAATGGCGGAATAATATATCAGATCGTGAAAACCAGACCGCGACGGAGCGTGATGTGAGGGTGGGCCTGTTCGTCACCTGCCTGGTCGACCTGCTGCGGCCGCGCATCGGATTTGCCGCCATCCGTCTGCTGCAGGCGGCCGGCTGCGAGGTCGTCGTGCCGGTGAGCCAGACCTGCTGCGGCCAGCCCGCCTACAATTCGGGCGACCGCCGCGCCGCGCGCCTGGGCGACGAAACCACCAGGGTGCTGCACATCGCCGAGATATTGGCGGGGGAGCCATAGTGGAAGTCCGCTCCATGCACTTCAAGGCGCGCGCCGCCGAGGCGGCAGCCGACCGCGCGCTGCAGGCCAAGCTGGGGACGGCCAAGGGCCTGTTCGTCGAGGGGCGCAAGCGCGCCGTCGCTGAGATCGACCTCGAGGCGACGCGCGAGGCCTCGAAGGCCATCCGCAACACCTGCATTGCCGACCTCGACCTGTGGCTGGAGCGCTTCGAGTCGGAAGCGACGAAACGCGGCGGCCAGGTGCTGTGGGCGCGCGACGGCGCCGAGATCTGCCGCCTGGTGACGGAGATCGCGCGCCGCCACGGCGTCAGGAAGGCCATCAAGTCGAAGTCCATGCTCTCGGAAGAGGCCGGCCTCAACGCCGCGCTGGAAGCAGCGGGCGTGCAGCCGGTGGAGACCGACCTCGGCGAGTACATCCTGCAGATCAACGACAACGAGCTGCCCTCGCACATCATCGCCCCCGCCATCCACAAGACCAGGGAGGAGGTGGCCGAACTGTTCGAGCGCGTGCACCACCGGCCGCGCAAAACGGACATCGGCGAGATGACGCGCGAGGCGCGCGAAATGCTGCGCGCGCATTTTCTCTCGGCCGAGATGGGCATCTCCGGCGGCAACTTCCTCGTTGCCGAGACCGGCTCGGTGGCGCTGGTCACCAACGAGGGCAACGGCCGCATGGTGACGACGCTGCCGAAGGTGCACGTCGTCATCACCGGCGTCGAGAAGGTCATCCCGACGCTGGAGGACCTCGCCACGCTGATGCGCATCCTGCCGCGCTCGGCGACCGGCCAGACGATCTCCAACTACTTCTCCGTGCTGACGGGCGTCAAGCGGCCGGAGGACACCGACGGCCCCGAGCACCTGTATTTCATCCTGGTCGACAACGGCCGCGTCGACCTCGTCGGCAGCGACTTCCAGGACATGCTGCGCTGCATCCGCTGCGCCGCCTGCATGAACCACTGCCCGGTGTACCAGACCATCGGCGGCCACGCCTACGGCTGGGTCTATCCCGGCCCGATGGGTTCGGTGCTGACACCGCTCTTCGTCGGGCTGGAGAATGCCATCGAGCTGCCGCACGCCGCCACACTGTGCAACCAGTGCGGCGTCGTCTGCCCGGTGAAGATCCCGCTGCCGGACCTGATGCGCAAGCTGCGCGAGCAGCAGGTCGAGCGCGGCCTGCGGCCCTGGGGCGAACGCGCGGCGCTGAAACTGTGGGCCTGGCTGGCGCGGCATCCCGGGCTGTATGCGCTGGCGGCGAAGCTCGGCGTGCGCTACCTGAACTGGCTGGCGGAAGGCGGGGACCGCATCCGCGTCCTGGGCCTCGCGCCGTCGTGGACTGCCGGCCGCGACTTCCCGGCACCCGAAGGAAAAACCTTTCGCGAACTGTATTCGGAGAAACGCAAATGACATTGCCCCAGGTTCCCCTCTGGATCGAGGGCCGGGCGCAGCCCGCCGGCGCGCAGCGCTTCGGCGAGGTATTCGACCCGGCGCGCGGTGCGGCGATCCGCCTGGCGCCGCTGTGCGAGGCATCGGACGTCGAGCGGGCGGTGTCCGCCGCCGCGCGCGCCTTCCCGGCCTGGCGCGACACGCCGCCGCTGCGCCGCGCCCGCGTCCTGATGCGTTTCCGCGAGCTGCTGGAGGCCAACAAGGAAGCCCTGGCGCGGCTTGTCAGCGAGGAGCACGGCAAGACGCTGGAGGACGCCATCGGCTCGGTGACGCGCGGCATCGAGGTGGTCGAGTTCGCCACCGGCATTCCGCATCTCCTGAAGGGCGAGTTCGCCGAGAACGTCGGCGGCGGCGTCGACTGCGTCTCGCTGCGCCAGCCGCTCGGCATCTGCGTGGGCATCACGCCTTTCAACTTCCCGGTGATGGTGCCGTTGTGGATGTTCCCGGGGGCGCTGGCCTGCGGCAACACTTTCGTGCTGAAGCCTTCCGAGAAGGTGCCTTCGGCCAGCCTGCGCATGGCCGAGCTGCTGCACGAGGCCGGCCTGCCGCCGGGCGTCTTCAACGTCCTCCACGGTGACCGCGTGGTAGTGGATGCCCTGCTCAACCACCCGCTGGTGAAGGCGGTGTCCTTCGTCGGTTCGACGCCTGTGGCGCGGCACATCTACGAAACCGGCACCCGCGCCGGCAAGCGCGTGCAGGCGCTCGGCGGGGCGAAGAACCACGCCGTCGTGCTGCCCGATGCCGACCTGGAATTCACCGCCGAGGCCCTCATCGGCGCCGCCTACGGCTCGGCCGGCGAGCGCTGCATGGCGATTTCCGCCGTCGTGGCGGTGGGCGAGGCGGGGGATGCGCTCATCGAAAAGCTGAAGGCGAAGGCTTCCGCCATCCGCGTCGGCCCGGGCTGCGCGCCGGGCGTCGGCATGGGGCCGGTGATTTCCGCGCCGCACCGGGCGAAGGTGGCGGGCTACGTCGGCCAGGGCGTCAGGGAAGGCGCCGAGCTGGTGCTCGACGGCCGCGGCCTGAAGGTGGCGGGGAGCGAGCAGGGCTTCTTCCTCGGCCCGACGCTGTTCGACCGCGTGCGGCCGGAGATGGCGATCTACCGCGACGAGATCTTCGGCCCGGTGCTGGTGGTGCTGCGCGCCGCCACGCTGGCCGAGGCCATCGCGCTGGTGAACGCCAATCCCTACGGCAACGGCACGGCGATCTTCACGCGCGACGGCGGCACGGCGCGCCGCTTCCAGAACGAGATCGAGGTCGGCATGGTCGGCATCAACGTGCCGATCCCGGTGCCGATGGCCTTTTTCTCCTTCGGCGGCTGGAAGGCCTCGCTGTTCGGCGACCTGCACGTGCACGGCCCCGACGGCGTGCGCTTCTACACGCGCGGCAAGGTGGTCACGACACGCTGGCCGGAAGTGGCGTCCACCGCGCCCGGCCTCAACATGCCGACCCTGGGGTGAAATATGGCTGAGCACAAGATCGTCTTCCTCGAGCGCGAGTCCATCCGCGGCGACTTCCGCCGGCCGGATTTTCCGCACGACTACACCGAATATCCGCTGACCAAGCCGGAGGAACTGGCGCAGCGGGTGCGCGCGGCCAGCATCGTCATCGTCAACAAGGTGCAGCTGCGCGGCGAGCTGCTCGCCACCTTGCCTGCCCTGAAGATGGTCGCCATCGCCGCCACCGGCACCGACAACGTCGACCTCGCCTGGTGCCGCGAGCACGGCATCGTCGCCTCGAACATCCGCGGCTACGCCGTGAACACCGTGCCCGAGCACGTCATCGCCCTGACCATGGCGCTCAGGCGCAAACTGCTCGCCTACCGGCGCGACGTGCAGGCCGGCAAGTGGCAGCAGGCGCCGCTGTTCTGCTTCTTCGACCACCCGATCGGCGACCTCCACGGCGCGACGCTGGGCATCTTCGGCCGCGGCTCGCTCGGCGAGGGCGTGGCGCGCCTTGCCGAGGCCTTCGGCATGCGCGTGCTGTGGGGGGAGCACAAGGGCGAAACGAAAGTCAGGCCCGGCAGGACGGCGTTCGAGGCGGTGCTGCGCGAGGCCGACGTGATTTCGCTGCACTGTCCGCTCAACGATGCCACGCGCGGCATGATCGGCGAGGCGGAGCTGAAGCAGATGAAGCCGGAGGCCGTGCTCATCAACACCGCCCGCGGCGGCCTCGTCGACGAGGCGGCGCTGGCGCGCGCTCTGAAGGAAGGCTGGATCGGCGGCGCCGGCTTCGACGTGCTGTCGAAGGAGCCGCCGCGCGAGGGCAATCCGCTGCTGGAAATCGACCAGCCCAACTTCATCCTGACGCCGCACGTCGCCTGGGCCTCGGCGCGGGCGATGCAGACCCTGCTCGACCAGCTCACCGGCAACATCGAGGCCTTCGCCCGCGGCGAACCGAGGAACCGCGTCGCATGAAGGATTCCAGGGACGACATTCTCGGCCGCATCCGACGGCGGCTCGGCCGCAGCGCGGAGAACGCCGCCGCCGGCCGCACCGCAATCGATGCCGTGCTGGCGCGCCGGGCGCAGGGGCCGCGGCCGGCGCCCGACGCCGATCTCGTCGCGCGCTTTCGTGACCGCTCCGAGGCCCTCGCCAGCACCGTCGAGATCGTGGCGCGCCTCGAGGCGGCGCCGGCAGCGGCAGTCCGCTACCTGGCTGCGCACGATCTACCGCGCGCGGCGGTCGCATGGCCGCAACTGGCGGGACTCGACTGGGCCGGCGCGGGCCTGCGCGTCGAAGCGCGCAGCGCCAACGGCGACGATTTGGTCGGCATCACCGGCGTGTTCTGCGCCGTAGCCGAGACCGGCACGCTGGTGCTGCTCTCCGGCCCCGAGACGCCGGCCGCCTCCAGCCTGCTGCCGGAAACGCACATCGCCGTGGTGCCGGCTTCGCGCATCGTGCGCGGCATGGAGGAAGCCTTCGATCTGGTCCGCGCCGAATGCGGCGAACTGCCGCGCGCGGTGAACTTCATCTCCGGCCCCTCGCGCACCGGTGACATCGAGCAGACGCTGGTGCTCGGTGCGCACGGGCCCTACCGGGTGCATATCGTCCTGCTTGCGGCGGAATGACGGCAAGGGCCGGCCTTTGCCGGCACGCTTGACGCTGTCGCGCCGCGGCCTCAGAGTTGCCAAAAACCGTTTCAGGGAGATGCTTTGTTGCCGGAAGACAGGCCCTCGGCGGAAGTCGAGGCGGCGATTGCCGAGGTGCTCGCGGCCGAGCGCGATGCCCTGGCCGCCATCGAGGCGGCCCGCCGCGAGGGCGAGGAAATCCTGCTGGGCGCGCGCGCGCAGGCGCGGCGCATCGCCGAGCGCGGCGAGCAGCGCCTGGCACGCCTGCGCGAGGCGGCCGCAAGGCGCATCCGCCAGCAGACTGAAGAAGTCGAAGCCGAAATCGCCCGCCTTGCCGCCGCCGCCATCGACAGCCCCGCCGACGAGGCCGCGATTGCCGCCGCGGTGGCGGCTGTCGCGGCGGAACTGGGCGGGGCGCAGACAACAGTTGCGAGTCATCCCCATCCCCTGCCGCGGCAAGGCGGGCGGAGAGCGGACCCATGACGGGCATCGACTACGCCCAGGCGCGGCTGCAGGCGCGTTACGGCCAGCGCCCGGACGAGGCCGCCTGGCATCGGCTGGCTTCGCTGCGCGGATTTTCCGCGGCGCTGGCGTATGGCCGCGAATCGGCTTTCCGCGGCTGGCTCGAGGGCTGCGCCGAGGCCGGCGGCGCGCATGCGCTGGAAAGCGGCCTGCGCCGGTGCTGGCGGGCGCTGGTGGCGGAGGTGGCGCGCTGGATGCCTGAGGAATGGCAGGCGGCGGTCGGCTGGTGCGCACTGCTGCCGGCGCTGCCGGCGCTGGATCACCTGATCGGGGGCGGTGAGGTCCTGCCGTGGATGCGCACCGAGCCGGAACTGGCGGCGCTCTGCGACGGCAATGCCGCCGCCGTCCCGCCGGCGCTGACTTTCACGCGACTGCCGGGGCAGCCGCGGGGCGAGGCCTGGCTGGCGGAATGGCGCCGGCGCCTGCCGCCGATGGACGCCGGGGATGCGGCGCTGTTCGCTGCGCTGGAACGCACGCTGCGCCAGCACCAGGCGGCCTTCAGCGTCGCCGCGCCGGCCGAGGCCTGGCTTCTGCGGCAGCGCCTGCAGGCGCGGCTGGACGGGCTGTTCCGCCGCAGCCTGCTCTCGCCGGCGGCGGCGTTCGTTTTCCTCTCGCTGGCGCTGCTCGACCTGGAGCGCCTGCGCGCCGCGCTCGCGCCGCGCGCCGTCCTTGCCGATGCGGCGGCGGTGTCATGACGATGCGGCCGCAGCCGGCGCGCTGGTTCGAGATCGTCCTGCAACGCGACGATGCGGCCGCGGCCCTGGCCGCGCTGGCGGCCACCGGCGCGGTGGAGCTGGAAACGCGCGATGCCAGCTCGCTGCCAGACGGACTGGCCGGCATCGGACCGCTGCTGGCCGAATACCGCGCCCTGGCGGCGCACTACCGGGCCTACTGGCCCGCCGACGGCTGGCAGCCGTCGGCGTTTCCCGAAGCGCCGGCGCCGGCCCTGGCGCGTGCCCTGGCCATCCTGCGGGCGTGGGCCGCCGAGGCCGAGCCGCTGATCCAGCGATTGCAGCGCTGCGAGGCCGAGTTGCGCGAGGCGCAACTCTGGCAGCGCCTGCTGGCGGCGCTGCCGGAGAGCCGCCTGGATTTTTCCGCGCTGGCCGCCGCCGGGCCGCTCGCGCCGGCGTGCCTGCTGGCGCTGCCGGGCCGCAGCGAAGCGGCGCTGCCGCCGGCCGCGCTGGTGCGCCGCCTGTCCGGCGGCGATCCGTCGCATGCAATCGTCGTCGTCCCGGGGACGGAGATGGAAGCGCTGGCGGAGCAGGCGGCGGCCCTGAAGGGGGTCCTGCAGCGCCTGCCGGCCTGGCTGGCGGGCGAACCCGCCGCAGCGCTTGCCGGCATCGATCGCAGGCTGGCCGGGCTGCGGGCGGCAGAGGCCGGCCTGCATCGCCAACTCGAAGCGCTGCATGCGCGCCACGATATCCGCCGGGCACTCGGCGACGCGGCGCGGCTGCAATGGCTGACGCAGCATGTGCCGGCCCTGGACGCGGGCGAATGGATCGCCTGGATCACCGGCTGGACGGATGCCGGCAACGCCGTCCTCGACGCTGCGCTGGCGCGCGCCGGCATTCCGGCGCTGCTGCATTGCCCGCCGCCGCCGGCAGGGCGGCGCGCGCCGCTTCTGCTGCGCAACCCCTGGTGGGCGCGCCCCTTCGAGCTGTTCGCGCGGGCGCTCGGCATGCCGGCGGCGCACGAGGCCGACCCGAGCCGCCTGCTGGCGCTGGCGGTGCCGCTGATGTTCGGCTTCATGTTCGGCGACCTCGGCCAGGGGCTGCTCATCGCGGCCGTCGGCGTCGTGCTGCGCAAGCGCTTCGCCCTGGCGCGGCTGTTCATCGCCGGCGGTCTCTCGGCGGCGTTGTTCGGCCTGGCCTTCGGCAGCGTCTTCGCGCTGGAGGGCGTGCTGCCGGCGCTCTGGCTGCATCCGCTGGCGGCGCCGCTGACGGTGCTCGCCGCGCCGCTCGCCGGCGGCATGCTGCTGCTGCTCGCCGGGCTCGGCCTCGGCGGCGTGCAGGCGCACTGGCGCGGCGCACTCGCGGACTGGCTGCGGCACGACGCCGGCCTGATCGCCGTCTACGTCGGCCTGGCCGCCGCCCTGTTCCATGCCGCCGGCTTCGCGCTGGCGGGCGCCGGCGTGCTGGCCTGTTGCATCGGCGCGCTGCAGGCCGAGGCGCGCGCGGCGGCGCTGGCGGCGGCGCTCGGCCGGCTCGTCGAGCGCACGCTGCAGCTGCTGGTGAACACCCTGTCCTTCGCCCGCATCGGCGCCTTCGCGCTGGCGCACGCCGGCCTTTCGTCGGCCGCCGTCGCCCTGGCCGATGCCGCCGGGGAGGCGCGGCTGCCGGTGCTCGTCGCCGGCAATGCCGTCATCGTCGTCCTCGAACTGCTGGTCGTCTCGGTGCAGACCACGCGTCTGGTACTGTTCGAATTCTTCGTGCGCTTCCTCGTGGCGGACGGCAGGCCGTTCCGCCCGCTGCCGCCCCCCGTCTTCACGTTACAGGAGAGTCAGAAATGAAATCGAAATTCCGCTTCACGGCCGCCCTGACCGTCCTCGCGGCCGTGCTCGGCGCCGGCGCCACGCTGCTGCTGACTCACGCGCCGAAGGCGCTCGCGGCAGAACGCGCCGTCCTGGATGCCGCCGCCTGGCAATGGGGCTTCCTCGGCGCCGCCCTGGCCACGGCCGCCTCGTCGATCGGCGCCGGCCTTGCCGTGGCGCGCGTCGGCGCGGCCGCCGTCGGCGCCCTGGCGGAAAAGCCCGAGCTGTTCGGGCGGCTGCTGATCCTCGTCGGACTGGCCGAGGGCATCGCCATCTACGGCCTGATCGTCTCCATCCTCATCCTCGACCGCCTCGCCTGATGCTGGCGCCGATCTATCTCGGCGACGAGGCGAGCGCGGCCGGCTTCCGCCTGGCCGGCGCGCGCGTGCGCGTGCCGGCGCCGGGAGAGGAAGCCGCCGCCCTGGCGCAGGCGCGCGCCGAGGCGCCGCTGGTGCTGCTCGGCGCGGCGCTGGCCGCGCGCATCCCCGACTCTGCGCTGCGCGCGGCCCAGGCGGCGACCGCGCCGCTGTTGCTGGTGGTGGACGATGCCACCGGCGGAGCGGCGGCATCGGATCTGCCGCAGCGCCTGCGCGCGCAACTGGGCATGGAGCAGGCATGACCCAGGCGCGGGCGCTGCTCGACCTGATTGCCGCGGAGCGCGCCGCGCGCTGCACCGCCGAACTCGAGGCGGCGCGCGAGCGGGCGCGGCGCCTGCTGGCCGAGGCGCGCACCGAGGCGCGGCGGCGCCTGCGCGAGGGCGCCGCCGATGAGCGCGCCCGCCTGGCCGATGGCCTGGCGGCGGTGCAGGCGCGCCTGGAAACCGCCCGCCGCGCGCACGCCCGCCGGCGCGCCGTCGCCCTGCTGGCGGCGGCCTGGCCACGGCTGCCCGCCGCCTTGCAGGGGCTGTGGCGGCAGCCGGACACGCGCGCGGCCTGGACGTCGCACCTGGCGCAGGTGGCGCGCGGCATGCTGGCGGCCGACGGCTGGCGCATCGCCCATCCGCCCGGCTGGGCCGAGGCCGAGCGGCAGGCGTTCGCCGCGAGCATTGCTGCGCCCGCCGAATTCTCCGCCGGGGAAGGCATCGAGGCCGGCTTGCGCATTTGCCGCGGCGGCAATTGCGTCGATGGCACGCTGCAGGCGCTGCTCGCCGACCGGCGTGCGATCGAGGCGCGGCTGCTGGCCCGTCTGGGTGAACACGCGCAATGAGCCGGGCGCGCATCCTCTGGATCAGCGGGCCGGTGCTGCGCGCGCGCGCCGAGGGCCCGTTCGCGATGCGCGAGGCGGTGGCGGTGGGGCCGCAGGGCCTGGTCGGCGAGGTGATACGCCTCGAAGGCGACGAACTGGTGGCGCAGGTGTATGAGGACACCAGCGGATTGAAGCCCGGCGTCGAGGTCGTCGGCAGCGGCGGCCCGCTGGCGATCCGCCTCGGGCCGGGCCTGCTCGGCGGCATCTTCGACGGCCTGCTGCGGCCGCTGGCGGGCACGGGCTCGATCCATGTCCAGCCGGGGCAGCGCCGCGCCGCGGCCAGGACATTCGATTTCACGCCGGCCGTCTCCGCCGGCATGCGGCTGGAGGCCGGCGCGGTGTTCGGCACGGCGACGGCGGCGCACGGCCGCGTGCAGCGCTGCCTGTTGCCGCCGCGCGTCTCCGGCGAGGTGCTGCACGTCGCCGCCGCCGGCAGCCACGACGAGGATGCGCCGCTGCTGCGGCTGCGCGACGCGGGGGGCAGGGCGTGCGAGATCGCCATGGGCCACGACTGGCCGGTGCGCCAGCCGCGGCCGGTGCGCGCGCGCCGGCCCGCCGCCAAGCCGCTGGTCACCGGCCAGCGCCTGCTCGATTCGCTGTTTCCGGTGGCGCAGGGCGGCAAGGCGGCGATTCCCGGTGGCTTCGGCACCGGCAAGACGGTGCTGCTGGAGACGCTGGCCAAGGGCTGCGACGCCGACGTCATCGTGTATCTCGGCTGCGGCGAGCGCGGCAACGAGATGGCCGGCGTCCTCGACGAGTTTCCGCGCCTGCTCGATCCGCGCAG
Organism: Rhodocyclaceae bacterium; assembly: GCA_905339315.1. GTDB lineage: Bacteria > Pseudomonadota > Gammaproteobacteria > Burkholderiales > Rhodocyclaceae > Desulfobacillus. Next base: position 15,197 of record CAJPFL010000147.1, on the reverse strand, counting down.
CGGCCGCCCGCTGATGGAACGCACGGTGATCATTGCCAACGCTTCCAACATGCCGGTGGCGGCGCGCGAGGCGAGCATCTACAGCGCGGTGACGGTGGCCGAATATTTCCGCGACCAGGGGCTGCACGTGGCGCTGATGGCCGATTCCACCAGCCGCTGGGCGGAAGCGCTGCGCGAGGTTTCCGGGCGCTTCGGCGAGTTGCCGGGGGAAGGCGGCTATCCGGCCTATCTTGCCAGTCGCCTGGCGGAATTCTACGAGCGTGCCGCCACCGTCGAGACGCTGGCGGGCGACAGCGGTTCGGTGACCGTGCTCGGCGCCATCAGCCCGCCCTCGGGCGATTTCTCCGAGCCGGTCACCAGCCACACCCGGCGCTACGTGCGCGCCTTCTGGGCGCTCGACGTGCGCCGCGCCCAGGCGCGCTTCTATCCCGCCGTGAATCCCCTGCAGTCGTATGCCGAGGACACCGATGCCTTTGCGGCGTGGTGGGCGGCGCAGGGCAACGGCGAGTGGCCGGCGCTGCGGCGGCGCTTCCTCGCCCTGCTGCACGAGCAGGCGCGCCTGGAGCGCATGGCGCGCATCATCGGCAAGGATGCGCTGCCGCCGCGCCAGCAGCTGGTCCTGCTCTGCGCCGAGCTGGTGAACGAGGCCTTCCTGCGGCAGTCGGCGCTCTCGCCGGTGGATCGCAGCGCCAGCCCGGCGCGACAGGCCGCCATGATGCGCCTGCTCGGGCGCTTCCTCGATCTGGCCGAGCTGGCGCTGTCGGCGGGCGTGGCGCCGGAGCGGCTGGCGGCCCTGCCGGTGTTCCGCGCCCTGCAGCGCATGGGCGAGGACATCGGCGAGGAGGACATCGAACGTTTTGCCGCGCTGCAGGCGCAACTTGAACAGGTGCTGGGCGAGCTGATCCATGCCGGCAGGGAGGCGCCCGATGCGGCCGCGACTGTCGATTGAGGGGGGCGCCGTGCGGCTCGAAGGGCCGCTGCTGTTCGTGCGGCGCACGCTGGAAGCGGGGCTGAACGAAGCGGTCGAGGTCAGCGGCAGCGACGGCCGCAGCCGGCTCGGGCGCATCGCGGCGCTCGACGAGCAGCACATGACCATCGAGGTGCTGGAGTCGCCGGACGGGCTGGCGCTGGCCGACACCGTGCTGCGGCTGCGCGGCGCGCCGCTCGAGTTCGCGCTCGGCCCCGGCATCCTCGGCCGCGTCTTCAACGGCATCGGCGAGCCGGTCGACGGCGGGCCGCCCCTGCCGGCGCGCGTCCTGCAGCCGATCGACGGCCTGCCCGTCAACCCGGTCGAGCGCGCCCTGCCGCGGGATTTCATCGAGACCGGCATCAGCGCCATCGATCTCATGAACAGCCTGGTGCGCGGCCAGAAGCTGCCGCTGTTCTCCTGCGGCGGCCTGCCGCACGACCGCATCGCCGTCGACATCGCCACGCACGCGCGGCTGCGCGGCGGCTCGGACGACTTCGCCATCGTCTTCGCCGGCATCGGCGTGCCCTTCGATTCCGCCGATTTCTTCCGCCGCAGCCTGGAGAAAAGCGGCGCCCTGGCGCGCACCGCGCTGTTCCTCAACCTCGCCTCGGATTCCAGCACGCAGCGCCTGCTGACGCCGCGCTTCGCCCTGACGGCGGCGGAGTACCTGGCCTTCGAAGAGGGCCGCCATGTGCTGGTGATCCTCACCGACATGACGAACTACTGCGAGGCGCTGCGCGAGGTTTCCAGCAGCAAGGGCGAGGTGCCCGGCCGCAAGGGCTTTCCCGGCTACCTGTATTCCGACCTGGCCCAGCTCTACGAGCGCGCCGGCTGCCTGCGCGGCCGGGCCGGCACGCTCACCCAGCTGCCGATCCTGACGATGCCGTCGGACGACATCGGCCATCCCGTCCCCGATCTCACCGGCTACATCACCGAGGGCCAGATCGTGCTCTCGCGCGACCTCGACCGCCTCGGCATCCATCCGCCCGTCGACGTGCTGCCGAGCCTGTCGCGGCTGATGAAGGACGGCATCGGCGGCGGCTACACCCATGCCGACCATCCGGCCCTGGCCAACCAGCTGTATGCCGCCTACGCGCGGGCGGTACAGGCGCGCGTGCTGTCGAGCGTGGTCGGCGACGACGGCATGACGCCGGTCGACCGCAGCTACCTGGCATTCGGCCGGGCCTTCGAACGGGAGCTGCTGCACCAGGCCGCGGCGCGCACCCTCGAGGCGAGCATGGAAACCGGCTGGCGACTGCTCGCCGGCCTGCCGGAAGGCGAGCTGACGCGGCTTTCCGACGCGCAGATCGCCGCGCACCTGCGAGGGCGGCGATGAACCCGGTGACGCCCACCCGCAGCGCCGTGCTGGAACTGCGGGAGGAGCGCCGCGCCCTGCAGGAGGGCCACGCCTTCCTCGACGAGAAGTGCCTGCTGCTGGCGGCGGAGATGGTGCGCGGCCTGCGCCGCTACGAGGCGCTGCGGCGCGAATTCCGCGGCGCCCAGCAGGCGGCGCAGGCCGCCCTCGAAGCGGCGCTGGCGCGCCACGGCCTGCAGGGCCTGCAAGTGTATCCGCCGGCGCTGCCGGCCGAGGCCAGGCTCGAGGTGGCGTCGCGGCCGCTGCTCGGCATCGCCTTGCAGGAAGCGGCGCTGGCGGGTCCGCTCTCCGCTGCGTGCAAGCCGCTGCAGCGCAGCCCCGAGGCCGAGGCCTGCCGCGAGGCCTTCGCCGAACTGCTGCGCCGCGCGGCGGCGCTGGCGGCGCTGGCCGGCAATCTGGAGCGCCTGCTCGCCGAGTATCGCCGCGCTTCGCGCCGCGCCCGCGCCCTGCAGGACGTGCTGCTGCCCGAGCTGGCGCAAACCCTGCACGACGCCGAAACGCGCATCGAGGAAATGGAACAGGAAGAGGCCGTCTGGTTCAGGCGCCGCGCCTGAGCGGGCGCGGGTGCCGCCTATGCCCGGGAACTGAAGCGCCGCTCGGGGTGATCCTCGGGCACCCAGTGCTTGCTCCACCAGGCGTCGATCTGGGGGCGCGTCCACGGCAGGTGCACCAGCACGCCGTCGAGCGCGCTGGCCACCTCGGCGATGTTTTGCGGGCGCGCCGCCGGATCCTTCTCGACGCAGCGGCCGATCAGGGCGTCGAGCTCGGCCGGCACGGCGAAGGGCGAACACGACGAGGCGAGCGGCGGCACCACGTGCAGCACCTGGTAGGTCAGGTCGTGATCGGTTTCCGTTTCGAACAGGCGCTTGCCGGTGAGCAGGTGGAAGCCGACGGCGCCCAGCGCGTAGATGTCGGCGCGGGCATCGGCATCGCCCGGATGGCGGATGCGCTCGGGCGACATGTAGAGCGGCGTGCCGAGGATGCGCATGGTGCTGGTCAGGTCGCGCGTCTGCTCGCCGGACATCTGCTTGACCAGGCCGAAATCCAGCACCTTGACCACGTCGCGTTCGCCGCGGATGTCGCACAGCATGACGTTCTGCGGCTTGATGTCGCGATGCACCAGCCCGCAGGAATGCGCTTCCCACAGCGAGGCGCAGACCTGGCGCAGGATGTAGGCCGTGCGCGCCGGCGGCACCGGCCCGTAGCGCTCCACCAGGTCGGCGAGCGAGAGCCCCTCCAGATACTCCATGGCGTACCAGAATTCGCTGTTGGCGCCGCTGCCGTAGTCGTAGATGGTGATGGTGTTGGGGTGGGAGAGCTGGCTGGCCAGTTGCACTTCGCGCTGGAAACGCGCGGTCCACTCATCCGAGGTCGATTGCTGCTTGAGCACCTTCACCGCCGCCGGACGCTTCAGCAGGCGGTGCTGCGCCAGATAGACGTTGCTGATGGCGCCCTCGCCGATCTGCCGGCCGAGCCGGTAGGGGCCGAGCTGGCGTGCGCCGCCGCCCCGCCGCAGCAAGGCGGCGAGTGTTTGCGGCGGCAGGAAGCCGGACAGCCAGATGCCCAGCATCAGGATCAGCACGGCGCCGAAGCCGAGCTGCAGGTAGAACAGCGGCGCGAAGGCTTCAGCCGCTGCCATCTCGACCGCCACGCCGATGTCGTGCCCGGGCAGCCAGCGCCAGACGCCGACGACCTCGCGCCCGAGATAGCCCGGGTAGGGCGTCAACAGCAGTCCTTCGCGGATGCCGTCGGCGGCGGTGCGCGCGGCGACGGCAGCGGCGGCCAGGCGGGTGGGGGTATCGCTGTCGGGCAGCAGCAGGCGCGGCGCCAGGCCGCGCTGCCGCAGCGCCTCCGCGTGCCGGCTTTCGGACAACAGCCAGCCCTCGGCGTCGAAGGCGAACGATTCGCCGGTTTCTCCGGGGCGGGCGACCTTGAAGAGGTCCGCGAATCGCTGCTCCGCCGGGGAGCCGAGCGCGATCACGGCGATGATTCGGCCGTTCCCGGCGCGCACGGGCGCGGCGACCCAGGCGTGTCCCGGTTGCGCGCCGCCGCCGTGGCGGGGCCTGACGAACACCGGCTGACCGGACAGGGCGGGAGCAAGATGCGAGAAAAAATCGGGCGTTGCGCCGCGGCCGGCACGACCCGCCATGCTCGAGGCAAGGATGGCGCCCTGGGCATCGATGACATGTGCCGCCGTGATGCCGATCCTGCCGGCCTCATGCAGGAGGTCCTCGATGATGCGCTTGCCGTCGGCGTCGCCGCGGACGAGCCGGGCGATGGCGTCGGCCAGGTCGGGGTCGGCTGCCAGCCGCGCGGCTTCGTTGCGCCCCTCGGCAATCCACTGCTCCAGTGTCTCCACCTGGGTGTCGAGCAGGGTCTTCAGGCCGGTGGCGCGGATCTCGCGCAGCGAATCGCCGACGCCGCGATAGGCCCAGGCGCCGATGGCGAGGAGCGCGGCCAGCAGCAGGAGCAGGGTGATGCGCGCCCGGTCGAGAGGGATTTTCACATGCACAGTTTAAGCGCAACGAAAACGCTGCGAACGGCGCGACCCGCCGGGTTCGCTTTCAGCGGACGCGCCGATATACGCTATCATACGGCCGTGGCGATGCGATTGCCACGCGATGCAAAAGCTGCCGCGCCGTCATCGGCGGCGGTTGTCGGATAACCGGCGGCAGGGCCGCCCTTGCCCCTCGCCCTTCGAGGCTGATTTCCAGCACGGACGTGCCTGCCGCTGTCGCGGAGCGCATCGGCACGCAACTCAGGAGATGGCCATGCGATTGTCGCTGCGCTTCATCATTCCCCTCATGCTGGCGCTCGCGGCCATCGCCTACAGCGTCGTGCCGCTGGTCGACCAGCTGACGCTGCGCTGGTTCGTGCGCGACCTGGACATCCGCGCCGAACTCGTCGCCAATTCGCTGCAGGAGCCGCTGCAGGAACAGTTGCTGGTCGGCAAGCCGGCGAAGATCCAGGCCTATCTCGGCCGCCTCATCCAGGACGAGCGCCTGTTCGGCCTCGGTTTCTGCACGCAGGCCGGCGCATTGATCGCCACCAGGGGTTTTCCCGCCGCCCTGCGCTGCGACGGGCTCGAGCGTTTCGGCAATGCGGAAGCGCGCCTGCTGCAGAGCGACCAGGGCCCGCTGCATGTGGCGGTTCGCGCCATCGAGCATGAAGGCAGCGTCCTCGGCCGGCTGGTGCTGGTGCACGACATGAGCTTCGTCGAGCGCCGCAGCGAGGAGACCAAGCGCTACGTCTTCTACTTCTTCATCGGCCTCGGCCTGGTGGTATCGCTGATCACCGTCGTCATCGCCCAGCTTTCCTGGCGCGGCTGGGTGCAGGGCATGCGCGCGCTGCTGCGCGGCGAGGGCCTCCTGCGCGAGCCGGGCAAGGCCATGGCCGCCACCGCGCCCGAGTTCCGCCCCATCGCCCGCGACCTGCGCGCGCTCATCCGCGAGATGGAAACGGAATGGCGTCCGCGCGACGACGAGCAGCTGGCGTGGACGCCCGACACGCTGCGCTCCATCCTGCATGGCGAGCTGAGCGGCGAGGAGGTGCTGGTGGTCTCCAACCGCGAACCCTACATCCACACGCGCCGCGGCGGGCAGATCGAGGTGCAGCGGCCGGCGAGCGGCCTGGTCACGGCACTCGAGCCGATCATGCGCGCCTGCTCGGGCACCTGGATCGCCCATGGCAACGGCTCCGCCGACCGCGATGTCGTCGACGCCCGCGACCGCGTGGCGGTGCCGCCGGGCCATCCCGCCTATCACATCCGCCGCGTCTGGCTGACGGCCGAAGAGGAGGCCGGCTACTACTACGGCTTCTCCAACGAGGGCCTGTGGCCGCTGTGCCACATCGCCCACGTGCGCCCGACCTTCCGCACCGGAGACTGGCAGCAGTATGTCGCGGTCAACCGCAAGTTCGCCGAGGCAGTGGCGGCCGAAGCGAAACGGCCGAACCCGATCGTGCTGGTGCAGGACTACCACCTGGCCCTGCTGCCGCGCATGATCCGCGAGCGTCTGCCCGAGGCCATCGTCATCACCTTCTGGCACATCCCCTGGCCCAATCCGGAGGCGTTTTCGATCTGCCCCTGGCGCGCCGAGATTCTCGAGGGCCTGCTCGGCAGCAGCATCCTCGGCTTCCATACCCGCTCCCATTGCAACAATTTCCTGGACACGGTCGACCGCCTGCTCGAATCCCGCGTCGACCGCGAGAACTTCACGGTCAGCTACGGCGGCGTGCTTACCGCGGTGAAGCGCTATCCGATCTCGATCGAGTGGCCGCCGCCGCCGGAACTGCTGGCGAGATCGGTGGAGGAATGTCGTGCCGAGGCGCGACGCCGCCTGCACCTCGGCCCGGACCACCTGCTCGGCGTCGGCGTCGACCGCCTCGACTACACCAAGGGGGTGCTCGAGCGCTTCCGTGCCATCGAGCGCCTGCTCGAACTGGAGCCGCGCTGGATCGGCCTGTTCAGCTTCGTGCAAATCGCCGCGCCCACCCGCGCCAGCATCGGCGAATACCAGCAATACGAGGCCCACGTGCGCGCCCTGGCGGCCGAGATCAACGAGCGCTACGGCCGCGGCGACTACGCCCCGATCATCCTGAAGATCGAACATCACGAGCCGCAGGAGGTGTATGAGTACTACCGCGCCGCGGACTTCTGCTTCGTCAGCAGCCTGCACGACGGCATGAACCTGGTGGCGAAGGAGTTCGTCGCCGCGCGCGACGACGAGCGCGGCGTGCTCATCCTCAGCCAGTTCACCGGGGCCGCGCGCGAATTGCCGGAGGCGCTGGTGGTCAACCCGTACGATGCCGATCAATGCGCGGCAGCCCTGCAGATGGCGCTGACCATGCCGGCGGCGGAGCAGCGCGACCGCATGCGCCTGATGCGCGGCCTGGTGACGGAGTTCAACGTCTACCGCTGGGCCGGGCGCATGCTGCTCGACGCCGCCGACATGCGCCGCCGCGGCCGGCTGCAGGAGCGCAAGCGGCGGCGCCAGGAGGAGGAGACGCAGCGGGCATGAGCGGACAGGAGACGGCGGCGGCGCTGCCGACGGCCGGGGAACGCTGGGCGTTCTTTTTCGACATCGACGGCACCCTGCTGGAGCTTGCCGAAACGCCCTCGGGGGTACGCGTGGACGGCGAGCTGGTGGCGCTGATCCGGCGCCTGCACGACTGCGCCGGCGGAGCGGTGGCGCTGATCAGCGGCCGCCGCATCGATGACGTGGACGCGCTCTTCCCCGGCCCGCACCTGCCGATTGCCGGCCAGCACGGCATGGAACGCCGCGATGCCGGCGGCGGCCTGCACCGGCACGCGCCGAAAAACATCGACTGGCCGCGCCTGCGGGCGGACGTCGATGCGGCGATGGCAGGCAAGCCCGGGCTGCTGGTCGAGGACAAGGGCCTGACGCTCGCGGTACATTATCGCCGCGCGCCGAAACTGCGCCGGCATGTGGGCAAGGCGCTGGGCGAGCTGGTGGCGGAGGCCGGCGGCAGCCTGCGCCTGCAGCCCGGCAAGTGCGTGCTGGAAGTCAAGCCGGCCGGCCGCGACAAGGGAACGGCGATCGCCGAGTTCATGGCGGAGGCGCCGTTCCGTGACCGCCTGCCGGTGTTCATCGGCGACGACGTCACCGACGAATACGGCTTCGGCGTCGTCAATGCCATGGGCGGCTGTTCCATCAAGGTCGGCGCCGGCAGGACGGCGGCGCGCGCGCGGCTCGACGGCGTCGCCGCGGTGCGCGCCTGGCTGGAAGCGCTGCTGGCACGCTCGCCGGCCTGCAACGGAACCGGGAAGGAGGAGGAGCGCAGATGAACACCCTCGATCTGGCACTGATCGGCAACTGCAGCATCGGCGCGCTGATCAACGCGCGCGCCGACGTCGTCTGGGCCTGCTTCCCGCGCTTCGACGGCGACGCCATGTTCTGTTCGCTGCTGCGCGAACGCGACGGCGAGGCGGATTACGGCTACATGGCCGTCGACCTGCTGGATTTCACGCATGCCGAGCAGGAATACCTGACCAACACGGCGATCCTGGTGACGCGCCTGCACGACCGCCACGGCGGCGCGATCGAGGTGACGGACTTCTCGCCGCGCTTCCGCTCGCATGGCCGGATGTTCGCGCCGATGAGTCTGGTGCGCCAGGTGCGGCGGCTGGCCGGCAGCCCGCGCATCGTCCTGCGCGTGCGCCCCGCCCACGACTACGGCCGCACGCGCCCGGCCGTGACCTGGGGCAGCAACCACATCCGCTTCGTCACGCCGGACCTGACGCTGCGCCTGACCACCGACGCTTCGATCACCGCCGTCCTCGAGGAGATGCCGTTTTTCCTCGAAGACAGCGTGACGCTGATCCTCGGCCCCGACGAGACCCTGCAGGGCGCGGTGGGCGAGACCGCGCGGCGCTTCGCCGAGGAAACCGCCGCCTACTGGCGCGAATGGGTGCGCTACCTCTCGATTCCCTTCGAATGGCAGGAGGCGGTGATCCGCGCCGCCATCACGCTCAAGCTGAATGCCTACGACGACTCCGGCGCCATCGTCGCCGCCATGACCACCTCGATCCCGGAAGCCGCCGGCAGCGGCCGCAACTGGGACTACCGCTACTGCTGGCTGCGCGACGGCTATTTCGTCGTGAACGCCCTCAACCGCCTCGGCACGACGCGCACCATGGAGCGCTATCTCGGCTACGTCGTGAACATCGCCGCCGGGGCGAAGGATGCCGTGCTGCAGCCGGTGTACCGCATCAACGGCCGCGCCGAGATCGAGGAGCGCGAGCTCGACAGCCTGCCCGGCTACCGCGGCATGGGCCCGGTGCGCGTCGGCAACCAGGCCTACCGGCAGGTGCAGCACGACGTCTACGGCTCGGCCATCCTCACCGCCACCCACGTCTTCTTCGACCGTCGCCTGGTGCGCTGCGGCGACGAGGCGCTGTTCCACCGGCTCGAAGCGCTTGGCGAGCGCGCCGTGCAGGTGCATGACCAGCCCGACGCCGGCCTGTGGGAGCTGCGCGGCAGCGCGCGCGTGCATACCTTTTCCAGCGTCATGTGCTGGGCCGCCTGCGACCGCCTGGCGAAGATCGCCGAGCGGCTCGGGCTGGCGCAGCGCCGGGACTACTGGCACAGCCAGGCCGAGCGCATCCACCGCGTCGTCTGCGAGCGGGCCTGGAACGGCAAGCTCAACAGCTTCGTCGCCACCCTCGACGGCAACTCGATGGACGCCAGCCTGCTGCTGCTGAACGAGGTCGGCTTCCTGCAGGCGGACGACCCGCGCTTCGCCGGCACGGTCGCCGCCGTCGAGCGCGAACTGCGCCACGGCGACTTCATCTTCCGCTACGTCGAGAAGGACGATTTCGGCAGGCCCGAGAACGCCTTCCTGATCTGCACCTTCTGGTACATCAATGCGCTCTCGGCGCTCGGCCGCCGCGACGAGGCGCGCGCCCTCTTCGAGCGCCTGCTCGCCAGCCGCAACCGCCACGGGCTGCTGGCCGAGCACATCGACCCGAAGAGCGGCGAGCAATGGGGCAATTTCGTGCAAACCTACAGCATGGTGGGGCTGATCAATTCCGCGATCCGCCTCAGCGTGCGCTGGGACCAGGCCTTCTGATGAGACAGACACTCGATGCATTCGCCGCCGCCCTGCCGGCCTACCTGGCGACGCCGGCGCGCGTGCTGCTGATCCTCTTCCTGGCCGCCATCGCCCTGCGCTTCATCCCGCGCCTCATCTCGCGCGTGCGCAAGGCGGTGCAGGAGCGCCAGGACAGCGCCGAGGACGGCCGCCGCATCCATACCCTGTCGCGGGTCATCCGCTACGTGTTCACGGTGCTGGTGACGGTGGTCACCGGCATCCTCCTCCTCGGCGAGTTCGGCGTCTCGGTGGCGCCGATCCTCGGCGCCGCCGGCGTCGTCGGCATCGCCCTCGGCTTCGGCGCGCAGAGCCTGGTGAAGGACTATTTCACCGGCTTCTTCCTGCTGTTGGAAAACCAGATCCGCGTCGGCGACATCGTCGAGGCCGGCGGCAAGTCCGGCGTGGTGGAGGAGCTGACTTTGCGCTACCTGCGGCTGCGCGACTACTCGGGCAATGTGCACTACGTGCCCAACGGCAACATTTCCGTCGTCACCAACATGAGCCTCGGCTACGCCAACGCCGTCATCGATGCCGGCGTCGCCTACGGCGAGGACGTCGATCGCGTCATCGGGGTGATGCGGCAGGTCGGCGAGGAACTGCGGCAGGACGCGGCCTTCTCGGCGAAGATCCTTGACGCGCTCGACGTCGCCGGCGTCGAGCGCTGGGGGGATTCCTCCGTGGTGATCCGCTGCCGCTTCAAGGTGGTGCCGCTGGAGCAATGGAACGTGCGGCGCGAATACCTGCGCCGCCTGAAGGCGGCCTTCGACCGCGAGGGCATCGAGATCCCCTTCCCGCACGTCAAGCTGGTCTACCGTCCGCCCGCGGGAGAGTCTGCATGCCCGAAATAGTCGCTGCGCTGTTGCGCGAGATCGCATGGCCCTTCGCCCTGGTGCTCGCCTGGGTGGCGGGGGAACTGGGGCAGCGCTGGCTGACCCTGCCCAGGATCAGCAGCTACGGCATCGTCGGCTTCCTCCTCGCCGCCGGCCAGGCGGGCGTGCTGCCCGAGGTGCGCGGCGGCTCCATGGCGTTGCTGGCGGACGTCGCCTTCGGCCTGATCCTCTTCGAGCTGGGCTACCGCATCAACCTCGGCTGGCTGCGCGTCAATCCCTGGCTGGCTGTCACCAGCGTGGTCGAGGCGGGCGGCTGCTTCGTTGCCGTGTTCTTCATCGCGCAGGCGTTTTCGGTCGACCCGGTGCCGGCGCTGCTGCTGGCGGCCCTGTCGATGTCCACCTCGCCCGCGGCGGTGCTGCGGGTGGCGAACGAGCTGCGCAGCTCCGGCCAGGTCACGGAACGCACGCTGCACCTGTCGGCCTTCAACTGCGTGCTGGCGGTGATCGTCTTCAAGATCGTCGTCGGCTACGGCCTCCTGCTCAGCGACGGCGGCATCCTGCAGGCGGTCTGGAGCAGCCTGGTGGTGCTGGCAGTCTCCGCCGGGGTGGGCGCGCTCTTCGGCGTGGCGGTGCCGGCGCTGCTGCGCGTGCTCGGCGGCGTGGACCGCAATGCCACGCTGGCCTTTGCCGTGGCCGTCCTGGCCCTGACGGCGCTGACCCATGCCCTGAAATTCTCGCCGCTGCTGGCGGCGCTGGCCTTCGGCATCGTGGCGCGGCACCGCCGCGTCGTGCTCTCGCAGGCGCAGCGCAACTTCGGCGCGCTGGGCGACCTGCTGACCATCCTGCTGTTCGTTTTCGTCGCGGCGACGATCGACTGGCGTCAGGCGGTCTCCGGGGCCTGGCTGGCGCTGGCCGTGGTGGCGGCGCGCCTGGGGGTGAAAACGGCAACGACGACGCTGTTCGCCCACCCGAGCGGCATGAGCTGGCGCAAGGGGGCGCTGACCGGCCTGGCGCTCACGCCCCTGTCGGTGTTCGCCATCCTGCTCCTCGAGCAGACGCGGCATCTGGGACTGGGCCTGATCGACGAGCTGAAGGCGATCATGGCCATGGTGCTGCTGCTGGAGGTGATCGGGCCGGTTGTCACCCAGCGCGCCCTGATCTGGGCCGGCGAAGCGGCCCGGCGGGAGGAAGCCTGATGCCGCTCGAACCCTTCAGGGCATCGGCGTCCCTGACCCTGGGCGTCGAGCTGGAACTGCAGCTGGTCAACCCGGCCGACTTCGACCTGTCGGCATCGGCCTCCGACATGCTGCACCTGCTGGGGCGCTCGCGCTTCCCGGGCGACGTCAAGCCGGAGATCACCGAAAGCATGATCGAGGTGGCCACCGACGTGCAGCGCAATCACGGCGAGCTGCTGGCCCAGTTGCGCGACATCCGCGACACGCTGGTGGCGGCGGGCGACCGCATCAACGTCGCCGTCTGCGGCGGCGGCACCCATCCCTTCCAGCGCTGGTTCAACCAGCGGATCTTCTCCAAGCCGCGCTTCAAGGAGATCTCGGCCCTCTACGGCTATCTGGCCAAGCAGTTCACGGTGTTCGGCCAGCACGTGCATGTCGGCTGCAGTTCCGCCGACGAGGCGCTGTTCCTGCTGCATGCGCTGAACCGCTACCTGCCGCACTTCATCGCCCTGTCGGCTTCCTCGCCGTACTCCCAGGGGACGGACACGCTCTTCGATTCGGCGCGGCTGAACTCGGTGTTCGCCTTCCCGCTTTCCGGCCGGGCGCCCTTCCTGCTGAAGTGGGAGGACTTCGAGCGGGGCTACTTCGCCAAGATGGAAAACACCGGCGTGGTCAAGAGCATGAAGGACTTCTACTGGGACATCCGGCCGAAGCCGGACTTCGGCACCAACGAGCTGCGCGTCTGTGATACCCCGCTGACGGTGGAGCGCGCCGCGGCGCTGGCCTGCTACCTGCAGGCCCTCTGCCGGCACCTCCTGACGCGTGCCGAGCCGCCGCCGGTCGAGGACGACTACCTGGTCTACAACTACAACCGCTTCCAGGCCTGCCGCTTCGGCCTCGACGGCGTCATCGTGCATCCGCAGAGCCACGACAGCCTGTCCCTGCGCGAGGACATCCTTGCCACGCTGGCGTCGATCGGGCCGCATGCCGCCGCCCTCGGCAGCGAGGCGGCCCTTGAAGAGATCCGCACTGTCGCCGCGCGGGAGGGCAACCATGCCGGCTTCCTGCGACGGCAGCATGCCGAGGAGGGCAGCGTGCAGGGCGTCGTCGACGCCGCCGTGCGCTGCTTCCGCTCCACCGAAGGGAAAAAGTCATGAGCCGCAACAAGCCCGCGCGCATCGGCCTGTCGGCGCGCATCTTTCATCCCGAGCCGGACGCCCAGGGCATCCGCAGCAAGACCCTGCAGGTGCTCGAGCAATCGGTGGCGCAGTGGGTGACGCAGCGCGAAGTGCTGCTGCTGATGGTGCCCTCGGTGGTGCAGGACGGCATCCTCATGCGCAGCAACATCCGCCTGCGCGACTACGCCGAGCACCTCGACGGCCTCATCCTGCAGGGCGGCGCCGACGTCAGCCCGCGCGCCTACGGCGAGGAGCCGCTGCGCGAGGAATGGGCCGGCGACGCCGTGCGCGACACCTACGAGATGGAGTTGCTGCACGAATTCCTCGAGGCCGGCAAGCCGGTCTTCGGCATCTGCCGCGGCATGCAGCTGATCAACGTCGCCCTCGGCGGCACGCTCTGGCAGGACATCGCCAGCCAGGTACCCGAGGCGGCGGCGCACCAGACCGTCGACTACGACCGCCATGTGCACGAGGTGCGCTTCGCCGAGGGCGGCCTGCTCGCGCGCCTGTTCGCCGGCGGCGCCGGCGGCGGCGTGGTTTCCATCCACCACCAGGCGGTGCGCGTGCTCGGCCGCGAGCTGGAGGTCGATGCGGTGAGCGCGGCCGACGGGCTCGTTGAGGCGATTCGCGGCAAGGGCCGCAACTTCCTCTACGGTGTGCAGTGGCATCCCGAGTTCCATCGGCCGGGGGACGAAGCCGTCCTCGACTGCACGCCGCTGCTCGACGAATTCCTCGCCGCCGCGCGCAAGCGCCGCTGGTGAAAGTCAGTCCCCGCGGAACGGCGGTTTCAGGGCGGCGCAGCCTCGGCGAAGCGCGTTCGCGCCGACTCCGCGATGGCCAGCACGCAGGGATGCGTGACGCGGCGCTCGGCGGAGATGGCGTAATACTCGGTGCGCGCCTCGACGCTGCGGCCGAGCACCTGCACGCCGTAGGCGGCAACGATCTCTTCCTCGATGATGGTCGGCACCGGGAAGACGCCGACGCCGGCCTGGCCGAAGGCCGTCATCAGGGCGCTGTCGTCGAACTCGCCGACGATCTTCGGGCGGATGCGCGTCTTCTCCAGCCAGCGCATCAGCTTCTGCCGCGACGAGGCATCCTCGCCCGGCACCAGCAGCGGCAGGCTGGCGAGGCAGGCGGGGAAGGCCTCCTTGCAGCGGGCGGCCAGCGCCGGCGCGGCGACGAAGCTCATGCCCGATTCGGCCAGGCGGTGGTTGAAGGCGCGCACGTCGAGCGTCGCGGGCAGCGGCGTGTCGGCGATGACGAGGTCGAGGCGGTGCACCGCCAGTTCGGAGAGCAGGCGCTCGAGCCGGCCTTCGCGGCAGACGATGCGCACGGGCTCGCCCAGGGCGACGGCCGGTTCCAGCAGGCGGTAGGCCAGCGATTTCGGCAGCGCGTCGGAGACGCCGACGCGGAACGTCAGCGGACGTTCCTTCGGATAATGGCGGATCGCCTGCTCGAGTTCGGCGCCGAGGGAGAAGATTTCATCGGCATAGCCGAGGGCGAGCCGGCCGGCGTCGGTCAGCTCCAGCGCGCGGCCCTGGCGCGAAAACAGTTCTATGCCTAGACTATGTTCGAGCTGGCCGATCTGGCCGCTGATGGTCTGCGGCGTGATGTGCAGGGCTTCGCCGGCCCGCATGATGCCGCCTTCCTTTGCGGTTTTCCAGAAATAAAACAGGTGCTTGAGGTTCATGACCGGGCTCCGGGAAACTTCGGTAAAGACGAACTGTCAATACTGAAAAATCGACTTTATTTGATTGTTGCCTTGACGTAAACTTGCCTCGCTTTCTTACACAGGAGGAATCCGCCATGAGAAACGAACGTCCCAACGCCATCGCCATCCCGGCCGATCGCTACGCCGGCACGGCGCCTTCGCTGCTCGCCACCCACAAGGTGCTGCGCAACACCTACGCGCTGCTCGCCATGACGCTGCTGTTTTCCGCCGTCACCGCCGGCGCCGCGGCCGCGCTGAAGCTGCCGCATCCGGGCATCATCCTCACCCTGGTTGGCTACTTCGGCCTGCTGTTCCTCACGGCCAAGCTGCGCAACAGCGGCTGGGGC